>JABWAN010000864.1 GCA_013361015.1 Candidatus Zhuqueibacterota bacterium
TCTTTGCTTGTTTACCTAACTTTTATCTCTTCGCTCTAGCTGACTTAAAGCCGAGCTAATCATCGCGCCACCGCGCTGACAATTTCAAGCCGGAGAGTGCTCATTGCCTTTAGGCATAGGCTTCATCTAAAAATAATTTCCGGTGCACTCGTAGTCCCCGCCTCTTGTGGGCGGCTGTGCATACACATTTCATTGCCTCAACCGTGAGTTCGGGTAGTATTCTTTAGCCGCCCACTTGGACCAATCCCGAAATCGCCTCCGCAAAGCGCAATCGCGCCGCCGAAGAAAAACTCAAAAACAACTGCGGCTCAATCAACTCCAGCTCGATCAAAAGCAAACGGCCCTCGCGCTCCACGCCGTCAACACGCGCGTAAAGCAGCGGCGAAGCAATCATGCCGACGAGTCTCTGCGCTTGTGCGATGAGCGCCGCCGGCGGCGAAGCAAGCCGCGCCGTGCCGCCAAAATCATGTTGCACCCGAAAATCGTCGGCACGTGGCTGCTTCAAAACTGCGTGGCTAAATTTTTTATCGAAGAAGATCAGCGACCACTCGCCCTTGGTGACGATCTCTGCCACGAACTCTTGAATCATCGCGCCGGAGAAACGTAAAACTTCATCGAGCCCCGCTTGATCATGCTGCGCCGTTGCAAGCGAGGTGCGAAACGTCATGTGTGCCGTAGCTGAAATCGTGGGTTTGATGACGGCGTGTTCAAAGCCGTTGCGTTGCATAATCTCCAACAGCGGCGTTGCATCGCCAACCTCCAACCACTCCGTCTTTGGTATTGCCACACCCCGTGCCGCCAGCTCGCGCAGATAAGTTTTTTCCATGTTCCAACGCACAATGCTCGTGGGATTCCACACCGAGACCTTTTCTTCCTCCAGCCGCTTTATCCAATCACGAAAAGCCCTCGGCTTGTGGTGATAGTCCCAGCACGAACGTAGTACGACTAATGAAAAACTCTTCCAATTGCTGTTCGGATCATCCCAGATCGCAGGCACGACCTGTAAATCGCAGGCTTGCAGCGGCGCGAGCATGACTGCGTCATCGGACGTAAGCCGCGGTGCTTTATGATAAGTGACGAAAGCGACTCTCTTCATCGGCTAGCTTTAAATTTCAGTTTGCGAGTTCGGGCATAACACGAGGTGATGTCATTCAGAAGGAATCTTTTCGAGCACTGGCGCTGAAGCTGATTGAGATTTTTGCCGAGCACTTGAAAAGCTTCCTCCGGAATGACAGTGAAGAGGGTTAGCGCTCTTACTGTGGAAACATGCTCCGATCCACGCCCTTCAAAATGCGCAGCGCGTTTTGATAATAAACCTTCTTCAAAACTTCGTCCGGCAAATCGAGACCGTACATTTTCCAGAAAGCGTGGCGCTTACGATAGTAGTCGAAGTATTCGTCCGCGGTTTCGAAGACGCGAAAGTAGACGTGATACTCCGCGGGCGCCCAAATGTCTTTGCCCATCATGATGCGGTCTTGATATTTGATGAACCACTCGCGCGCGAAACGCGGCTGGCGGCCGATCTCCGCAATCACGGCGCCCAACTCCGTGTACATGTTCGGATATTTTTCAAGCAACTTGCCCAACCTCGTCAAATCGCCGCCAAGCCAGCCGAGATGCGCGTTAATGAAGATCGTATTCGGATGCTTGGCAAAAACGTGGTGCTGCTCGCCCATCACTTGCTCCCACGAAGGAAACTTGTCCGGCGGTCGCGCGCGATCGGGGAATTGCTTGAGCTCGAGCCAACGTTCATTGTAGCGATCAATCGGCTCAAAGAATTGGTGCGGCTCGCCCGTGTGAATCAACACTGGAATACCGAGTTCGCCGCACTTCGCCCACACCGGATCGAAACGCGGATCATCCGTTGGAATGCGATTGCCCAAACTATCTTTGAGCGTGAGGCCATGACTCTTGTAAATCTTCAAACCCTCCGCACCGTTCTTCACATCTTGCGCGAGCCGCGCCGCAGCGCGTTTCCCATAATTAGGATGATTCACATCGTCATAGCTGAGATTCGCGAAGACGACAAAACGCTTGTGATACCGCGCCTTCAAAACCTGCACGTTTTTTTTCAACGCCTCGCCGGTACCGCCGCTGAGATTGACCAGCACCGCCATATTGAGTTTGTCCATCTCTTGCACGAGCGTATCCACCGCGCCGTCCGTCAAACGCCATTGATGATTGTGCACGTCAATGAACGGAAACTTCGCGCGCGTCACTTGATGCTGCGGCACCACGAGTGTGGATTTCGGTTCGTACTCTTCGACGGTCATAGTTTGAGAGTGCAAGAGCATGGGCATCAGCACAACGATTGCCGATACCATCGCTGCTCGTGATTGCAACTTTAAAAAAAAGGCGCGCGCAAAGGCGCAGAGCCTCAAAGAATCCGCAAAGTTTTTTTCGTGTGTTTTGCGGACAAGAATCTCATTTTGGTCTTGAAGAGTTAATCGCATAATGCCTCTCTCGTGGAAAATGTTCACTTCGCGAATGCCAAAGCGAGAATGCCGATGAAAATGAGCACGGCACCGAACGTTCGTACTTTGCCAAACAACTCGCCCTGCCACAACCAACCGGCCAAGGCTGCGAACACGACGCTAATCTCGCGCAAAGCGCCGGCATAACTCACACGGCCGGTGGCGTAAACTTGCAACACGAGAAGATAAGCGAGCATGTGCAGAATTGCTACGACAAGAATCGCACGCCAATGTTTGCGCCACTCTGCTTGCAACGCATGCTTGCCGTGTTTTCGCAGGATGATCGGCGTGAAAAACAAGCTGGTCAATCCGATGATGAGCACCGTGTACGGCGCGGCCGGCATGAGCCGCACTGCCGCGGCATCGAGGATGGAATAGCTCGAAATACAAACAGAAAGAGCCAGTGCTGCAACGATGCCCTCGCCTTTAACATTGATACGGCGCAAGCCGCCAGTGCCAATGAGGAGGACGCCCGTGAGCACCAACGCGATGCCAATAACACCGAGCACGCGCAAACGTTCCTGCAAAAAGAGCACTGCCCATAGTGCGAGCAAGGCCGGCGCACAGCCGCGCGAAATTGGATAGATCAGAGAAAAATCGTGAAGCGCATATGCGCGCGTGAGCATCAGGAAGTAGACGATTTCGAGGAGCGCGCTCGGAATCGCAAAGCACCAAACGCGTGGCGGAATCGGCCAGTTGTTCAACAACCGGGGAGAATAGAGCAGCGTGCCGAG
>JABWAN010000865.1 GCA_013361015.1 Candidatus Zhuqueibacterota bacterium
CTTTGCGCAGTGCTTGGACGGCGATGCGATTGAGTGATGTTTGAAGATCAGACTTCGTTTCAGTTTGGCAGCTTCTTCTGCAGCTCTTGCATGTGCGCTTTTAGTTCTTCGACCGTCTTCGCGAATAGTTTTGAGCTTTCAAAGAACTCTAAAGCTCGCTTGGCGTAATTGAACGCAGATTGATAATTGCCGCACGCATTCTCCACACGTGACAGGATATGAGAAACCCAGGCAATCGTTTGCCGCTTCTTCATTTTTTTCGCCAACTCCAAACCTTCTTTACCAATCTCTAAGGCCGCTTCATAACGTTTTAATCTAAAATTGACGTGCGCGAGATTCGCTAAGACATCGGGGAGGGACAATAGGTAACGCTCTCGCATGATGGACAAGATTGATTCTAAACCTTCTTTGGCTTCCAGAAGATTGCCTTGCGAGGCTGCCAGTACGGCCAATCTTCTTTTGAAATAAGCAATGTGCAAGTCGTCGTTTGCAACTCGGGCCATTGACATACCTCGTAATAGGCATGACAGCGCGCCTTCGTAATTGCGTTGAAGCCGTAAAGCCTCTCCCCAATTGCATAGGGCATCTCGAATCCCTTGTTGATCACCCAACGCTTCGAATATTTTGAGCCCTTCTCTAATTTGGTTTTCACCCTTTTCCAAATCTCCGCCATGAATCTCAATCCAGCCGATGCCATACACCAGTAGCCAAGCCAGGTCTTTGGGTTGATTCAACTGTCTTGCGAACTCGGCTGCTTTGTGCTCGAAGGTTTTAGCTTCATAAACATATCCCCGAATGTTAAGAAAAATCGTTACCGCCTTCGTCAATTGAATTCCTGCTTGCGCTGCACCATTTTCAAAACACCATTCCAGTAAGGCAAAGACATTCTCTTCCTCTTCTTCAATTTCATCGTATCTCTCCCATGCTCCCCATTGATCTCCACCTGCCTCCTTCGCCAACCCCGTAAAAAACTCCGCGAGCCGCACGCGCGCGCTGCGCTCCAACTCCGGTAGTTGTGCGAGCTTGCTTTGCGCGAACGCGCGGGTCAATGGGTGCAGGCTATATCGCCGCTTCGCTTCTTCGAGATGATCGCTCGCTTCGAGTAGCCACAACTCCACCAACTGGCCGAGGCCTTCGTCCAAATCCCATTTGTGAACTTCGCTCGCGGCTTCGATGGCGGCTTTGGAGGCGGAGTAGGCGAAGATGGGCATGAGCAACAAAACATTTCTCGCAGGTTCGGTGAGTAATGCCCACGCGCGTTGGAAGATAAATTCGAAGATGTCGCCTTGCGCGCCGTGCAAGCTGTTTAGCACGCCTTCGAGCGTTTGGCCGCGTTGTTTGATTTGTCCGATGGCCCAACGAATGGCCAATGGCGCGCCACCGGTGGCTTCATAGAAACGCGCGAAGTTGCGTTCGTCCGCGATGAGTGGCGTGAGATTCAAACCCAAGCGGCTCGCTTCGTTTTGAATGAGTTGCTGCGCTTCCTCTTTTGCCAATCCGCGAATGGAAATCGCGCGGGCTTGTTTGAGGCTTTGTGTGCGGCTCGTGACCAAACATTTGCTCGGCTCGGGTAGGGCTTGCAAAAAATCATAAAGGCCTTGGTCGGTGATGGTTTCAAAATTATCTACGACGAGCAGACAAGATTTTTCCTGCAAGCGTTTGGCGACTTGGTGCCGCTTTTCATCCAACGGCAATTGCGCAAGGTGAGAATAATCCAATGTGAAAGCAATGGTGTCGAGCACGTCGTTGAGGGTGAGTTCGTGATCTTTCGCGGAGGTCCAAATAAATGCCGCAAAGGGTTGGAATGCACCGTTGACACCCCCATGGCCCCCCGCAAGGGGGGAATTGGGGGGCAACTTCTCCTCAAGCGAGGAACCTCGCGACGAGTCCATCTTTGAGGGGGGATTGAAAGCGGTGCTATTACTTGCGGCTTGACTCACAACGAGGCACTCTCGCACGACTTCAAGCGCCAAGCAGGTTTTGCCGATACCACCAATGCCGTCAATGGTTATAAGATAGGAACGTGAACGCAACGCTTCGTGCACTTGGCGCTTTTCTTTTTCACGGCCAACGAAATCGCTGCGATGCGGAAGGTTGTGCAGCACGGCAGAGGGTGATGCAAGAATGACGGCATCGGCTTGCGCGTTTGAAGCATTTCGCTTGTTCGCTTGGCGCTCGCGCCACAATTCAATTAAACTGCGCTGCCCGAGGAAGAGGAGATAAACGAAACTGAGAATGCCGGCGAGGGCCGCGGCGAGGGCGAGAAGTTCCATCATTTCTCTCTCGATAAGCAAACATCGCTGCTAAAACGCGCAGTTTTGGTTATAAACAAAAAACCTTCCAAGTCTGTTCAACTTGGAAGGTTCATTCGTGTGCGTGTCGTGGCAATGTCTCCTCAACGCGAGGCTACGGCTTCGACATCGTGTGCTTTCAAGAACGCGATTTCATTGGCTGTAATCGCCGCGCTGTGTGTGTCCAAAATCTGCGGATCGTAGCGCACCGCGGCCCACAGTGCAAAAGGGGCGAGATGCTTTTGCGTTTGACGATAATAGTCGAACACGAGGAAGTAGCCTTCGGCGAGATTGCGGCGATCGACGGGCGTCAACTTATCGTGCGGGCCGTGAAGTACGGGCAGCGTGAGCATTTCCTCCGGCTCCAATACATCCGGATCGCTGACGACTTCGGTGTTGACGCGATAGATATTGGGCCACAGAAAGGGATCGAGGTAATAATAGTGCGAAAGCTGCCACAGGTTATCGCCGACCGCCACTTGATGCGTGCCTCCCGGAAAAACCGGCGGCGCTTCGTGATTTTTGGCGGTACCGTTCGCAGCCTTAGCTCTGCCATTGGCGGGATTCAAGTTCAGTTCCACCTTTTGCGCCATTTCCGAGGCTGGCGGCTTGAGGTCGCGTTCGCGAATCGGAGTGACCAACAGCAAGAGCGCGGCCAGTAACATGAGCAGAAAGCTCCCATACCAACGTATCTGCGCACCATTGCGGCGGGCCGGTTGTTGCTCCGCCACTTCGCTTGCCGGGCTTGCCGATGTGGGTGCGAGCACTTCTTCCAACGCACCAACTTCGATTTCTTCGAAGTTGCTTTCTTCCTCCTCCGCAAAATCAAAACGAATGCGATGGGGGCGCGGCGGATACGGCGGGCGGAGAAATATTGGAATAGGAGGAATATCAGGAAACTTTTCCGAC
>JABWAN010000866.1 GCA_013361015.1 Candidatus Zhuqueibacterota bacterium
CAACGCGGCGTTCGTGCCGCCGAATCCGAACGCATTCGAGAGCGCATAGTTCAATTTCGCTTCGCGCGGTTGATTGGCCACATGATTGAGATCACACGCGGGATCGACATTTTCCAAGTTGATGGTTGGCGGCATGACTTGATGGTGGAGCGCCAGAGCCGTATATGCAGCCTCCACCGCCCCCGCAGCACCGAGCAAATGCCCGGTCATAGACTTCGTTGAACTAACCGCGACTTTCGACGTGTGCTCCTGAAAAATGGTTTTGATGGCCGCGACTTCGGCAGTGTCGCCCAAGGGCGTCGAAGTGGCGTGGCCGTTGATATAGCCAATCTCTCCTTTTGCGCGTCGCGCGTCGCGCAAAGCCGTTTTCATCGCGAGGCCTGCGCCCGCGCCATCAGCACACGGCGCGGTGGCATGATAGGCATCGGAAGAAGCGCCGCTGCCGACTAATTCCGCCCATACTCTTGCGCCGCGTTTGCGCGCGCGTTCTTCACTTTCCAAAATTAAAACACCGGCGCCTTCGCCCATGACAAAGCCGTCGCGGTCTCGATCAAAAGGCCGGCTCGCGGCCGCGGGCGCGTCATTCCGCTTGGAGAGGGCTTTCACGGCAATGAATCCCGCCACACCCAATTCGATGATGGCAGCCTCGGCACCGCCGACGATCATCACTTCCGCGGTGCCGCGCCGGATCATGTCCAAGCCCACGCCGATGCAGTGCGCACCGGTCGCGCACGCCGAGACGATGGCGTAACTCGGGCCGCGCGCGCCGTAACGAATAGTCAACAAACCCGAGGCAATGTTGGAAATCGTGGCCGGCACGAAGAACGGGGAAACGCGCCGCGGGCCTTTTTCGATGAGCACGCGCGTGTTGTCCACAAAGGTCTCCATTCCACCCATGCCCGAGCCAACCAACACGCCGGTATCGTCGTGCGGCAAGTCTTCGGCTTTGAGTCCCGCGTCCTCGAGCGCCTTATCCGCAGCGGCGACGGCCAAATGCACGAAGCGATCGTAATGGCGTACTTCTTTGTGATCCATGTATGCGGCCGGATCGAAGTTCCGCACTTCGCCGGCGATATGTGTGCTGAGATGTGCAGCCTCGAAGCGAGTAATTTTGTCGATACCAGACTTGCCCGCAAGCAAGGCCGCCCAATTATCTTCGACGGTCAAGCCCAGAGGCGTAACCAAACCCATGCCGGTAATCAGAACTCGTTTTTCACGAGGTGTTTGAGACATTGCGCTCTCCATCTGAGAATGATAATGATAATTTTTTCGCAATTGTTCGGGCGAAACCGCCCAGTTTTCGTCCTGAAAAATATAATGAGCAAAATACACTTTTAACAATTAAACGTCAACAGCCTTTCTCGACCGGAACGATTTACGCAAACGATGCTGCACGCGGCTACAACTCTCTGGTTTTCTTATGAAAGGATTTCAGCATGTTAGCACGAAAGAAACGCTTGGCGCAGCCAGGATGGTGGCGCAAGCTGCTCGCGCTGCTCAATGAGATAGCATTTCTGGCGCGACGCCGGCATCCCTTGACACGCTTCCGTAAAGTCAAGTGTATTTATGGAATCAATATTTGACTCTTCCGCAAGTGTGCCGGATTGTTGGTATCTCAAAGCATAAAAGTGTAGGCGCAAGCGCTTTGTCAAAGGGACTTGAGCTTTTCAGGAAGAAAGACACCTTCGTCGTGCCGCCTTCCCCGAAAAGTCACCCCGAGTCGCAGCCACGGTGCTGCGATTTCACCCGACCGCATGCCGCCCATGTCCTCGGTTTCCAATTTTGCAACAGCAACGCGTTCCACTCTATTCCACCGCTGGTGTGCGCGGCAAACGACCGGGCGTCCTCCTTTTTATTGAAGAAGGCCTCGCGGAGCACTTGGAAGCGTTGCAATGACCATGAATCTTCGCTCGCTTTATTGATATAGCCAAGGAAGGCTTGAGTAATTTCAAGTCGTAGTTGCGAGGGTTTGAGTAAACAAGGAAGTTTGATCAATTCGTCAAAACATTTGGAGGCAGCATTCATGAACCAATTTTTCTCTCGACCGGCATCATTGCGGCGGCCGGTTCGTCATTGCTCAATTACTTCCGCAATGACAAGTTTAGGGCTGTTGGCATTCCTGCTCGTGATGAGCGTGCACACGCCGGCGCAGGCGCAGTTGAACGGCGGTCGCGGCCCCTCGTTCGTGCGCGCCGCGTGGAATTTGGAGCCGGGCTACTTCACACTCGGAGCGCACACACGCTTTTACGGCAAAGTCGCGGACGGCGCGCGTGTGGGCGGCACGACCATCGCCACGACCTACTGGGTAGTGCAAGGCGGCTTCTCGTTGAACTACGGCATCAGCCGTCACTTTGAAGCTTCGCTCGCGCCCACGCTCTATCAAGACACCAATCGCGGCGGCAAGGGCTTCAATCTGCCCGATGATTTGTATTTGCGCCTCAAGATCGGATCATTCGGAGCACGCGGCAGCGCCATGAACTACGGCGTCGAGCTGGCGGGACGCATTCCCACCGGCAAAACGCACAACGTTCCGTTTGAATCCTACTCTTCGGGCAAATTCAGCTTCGGGTTGACGGCCCTAGCCTCTTTTGCCCGCGATCCGCTTTATCCGGAAGACGGCGTGAGTCTGCATTTCAATTTGGGCTATTGGAATCACAACGACGTGGGCGAGAAGTTGACGAGTTTGCCACTCGAACAAGACACCTCGCTCGTCCGGCAAATGACGCAGGAATTTACTTACGGCGCCGCGGTGATCTTTCCTTCGGAAAAATTCAATTTCCGGTTTGAATTGATGGGTAGCGGCTTCCTCAGTGCGCCGCCGGTTTCGGCTTATAGCCGCGAGGCGGTCGCCTATTTCAGCCCCGGCGTTTCCTACAAAGCCTATCGCTGGATGACGCTGGATTTCAACTCCGACATTCGCCTTTCCGGAGAAAACAACACCACGGTTTACGGCAAAGGCCTGCCGGGAATTTCCGGCCTGCCGAATTATCCTTCGTGGCGCGCCACGCTGGGCATGAAGCTCACCTTGCTGCCCACTTCGTTGTATTCGAGCAGCGAACGCGAATTGCTCATGCGCAAAGCCGAAAGCCGCCGCGAGTTGTTCGAGCAAATTATCAAAGAGCAGCGTGAAACCGAAGCGGCCGAATCGGAGCTGGAGCGCATTAAAGATGAGCGCCGCAAAGCCGAGCGCGAGCTT
>JABWAN010000867.1 GCA_013361015.1 Candidatus Zhuqueibacterota bacterium
CAAAAAAATTGAATCCCGGTCTTTTTTAGATTGACATAGTGAGTCCGTTTGTTTACCGAGGGGGCTAGTTCACCTAGCTGACATAAGCCCGAGCCGGAGCCAAAAAGATCAGGCCACGGAATCACACGGAAGAGCACAGAAATTATTTGCTGACAAGAATGAGTTCCTTTCCGTGAATTTCCGTGTGATTTTGTGGCCATTTTTTTTGCACTGGATTTATCTCGACAATGTTAAGTTGACTTTTTTAACCGCAAAGCCCGCCAGTTGACGCTAAGATCGCAGAGAGCCTAACACTTTCTTTTGAATCTTTGCGTGCTTTGCGCCTCCTTCGCGAACTTCGCGTTTAAGCTAACATTGTCAAATTTATCATTTAGATATTAAAGCGCTGCGCAGGCTTCAAAAAGCAAAAGCCTGCGCTATGACAGGTTACGCTCGCGTGCTCATGCTCACGGCTCCAAGCCACCTCGCCCGAAGAGACCGCCTAGGTAAACAAGCGGAGAACGCCCCTCGGTGCAGCAGCGACAGAGCACAAAAGAAGAACCCTAGCAATACGCGATGAACCTCGAGGCCATTCAGAACGAGCCAGGTTACGTTCTCCACCCATAACTGAGGCAATACCTGAGGGCAAAAAGTATTGCTTCGAAAATCTATCCGTCTATATTGCAGCACCTATACAAACACGCTTGCTTCGGAGAATTCGATGCTCAATCGCACTAGGGACTACTCTGCGGCCTTCGCGGCATTGCTGCACGAACAGCGTTTGCTCACGCTCGGGCCCGGTGTTCCAAATACGAAAATGCGGCCGCAGCTTGCCGCATTGGATTTGCAGCAAGCTTTTGCGCCGCACGCCGTGGTTGCAGAAGATATGGCGCGAGCCTGCCTTGCCGGCCTTTGGCTCTATCATGATTTTCTCGAAGAGTCGCATCGCCTCAGCCAGAGCATTTCGAGCAGCACGGGAAGTTATTGGCATGGCCTCATGCACCGCCGCGAACCGGACTACTCGAACAGCAAGCACTGGTTTCATCGCGTCGGCGCGCATCCCATTTTCCCGGCGCTGCAACAACACGCGGCCCAATTGGCCGCAGCAAGCGAGAACCATCCCTCGAGCGATTTCCTAAAGGGCCAACCACAATGGGAGCCGTTTGCGTTCATCGATCTCTGCGAGTCGTGCGCGGAACGCCGCTCGCCCGCGGAAAGGCTCTGCCGGCAGATCCAAATGTATGAATGGCAACTTCTGTTCGATTATTCCTACCGCAAGGCGATTGGCGCAACATGAACGCGAGAGCTTATGTGGCATTGGCGGCGCTGGCCGTGATTCTGCTCGCCAGTTTTTTTATTCGCGGACAACATCTCTCCGCGCCGTTTTACTATGACGAAGCCGTGTACGTCGATCTCGCCCAACATCCCTTTCATAGCGCATTCTACGACGATCCAATTTTCTTTCGCCATCCGCCTGCACACTATTTGTTGCTCTATGGCCTCGGCCAAGTCGCAGGCTATTCCGAAACGGCGATGCGGCTTCCATCTCTGTGCTTTGCCGTGACTACTGCCTTTCTCATTTATTCATTGGGCGCGTGCTTGTTCTCTCGCATGGTTGGGTTCATTGCCGCCCTGCTACTCGCGTTCAATGTGCTCAATCAACAATATGCCGAAGCCGCAACGATGTATGCAATGCTCGCTTTTCTGCTCACGCTGTGCTGCTACGGCTTCGTGCGCGAGCGCGAGTGGCCCGTTGCGGTGGGATTTCTTGGCGCGATTTACACGCACTACTTCGGCTTCATGCTGGCGCCGGCAGTGTTGCTGTTTTATCATCGCAAATTCGAAGGCAATTGGAAGAAGATTTTGGGAAGAATTGCGCTCTATGCCCTGGCTTATGCGCCGTGGCTGGTGATTGCCGCGCAGGGTGTGGCATTTCATGCGAATCGCACCAGCGGCTTGCGCTGGTGGAGTTTTCACTGGCTGCACGCGATCCGGCAAATGTCGCTCGTGCTTTTTGTCGGGCTATTGGGATTTTTGTTTGTACGCCGGCGCGACCGCAAGCTGCAGCCGGTACTGCTCGTGTGTGGGCTGTATTTGCTGGCAGCATTTTTTCTTATCCCTTTTCATCGCTATCTCGTGCCGCTTCTGCCGGTGTTCATCTTATTCGGTGTTGCCGCCATCATGCAGGCCATTGCGCACCTTGCTGTGCGATTTGACTGGAAGCCTCAACTTGGAAATGCTATTCTCATGATCAGCGGCGCGTGTGCACTTTTGTTGCCAAACCCGCAAGCTTACGGTCTCTTCCCATACACAGGTGCGCACGTGGATTTGCGCGACAGTATTCACGCGCAAGAATGGGATCAAGTCATTGCTGCAATCCCCGATAGCGCGAAGGTCGCCACACCGAACGCACGTTCGTTGCTCTTCTACAGCAATCTGCGCGGACTGCGGCGCTATCAAGTCGAGCAGTTTAACGAGAACAAGAAAGAGTTCGCCGGCTTGCTGGAAAGCGCAAAGCATGATTGGATCGTTTTGTCAAAATATCCCATCTACGAAGCGTTGCTCGAGGTTGCTGATCAGAACGCCGCGTATACGCGCGTCGCCGAGTTTGCCCACACGATTCTCTATCGCAAGCAGCTTAACCAAAGCCCGGGCATGATTCTCAAATGAACTTCAAACCCGCAGATCTTTCCCTCACCAGCGCATGGCGCGCGATGAAATTCGGAATCGTCGGGCTTTCGGGAGTGGCCCTCAACATGCTCGTGCTCTGGCTGCTCAAAGAGCAGGCTCACACTCCACTTTGGCTAGCAAGCAGCAGCGCCATCGAGCTTTCCATTCTAAACAACTTTCTTTGGAATTATCATTGGACTTTTGTCGATCGCCAAAGTCCGCGGGCGAGCGCTTGGCTGCCGGCATTGTTCAAATATCATCTCGCAGTAAGCGCGGCTGCGGTTTCAAATTTTGCCGTCTTGTGGCTATTGCATCAACGTTTCGGCGTGCATTATTTGACGGCCAATGTGCTCGGCATCCTATTCGGATTCGTGCTCAATTATTTGTTCAGCGAACATTGGGTGTTTAACAGGTAGAGAAAATGCTTGCTGTTTCACCACCGAGAAGTTACTTTGCAGAGGCGTCGAAGCCCAGGCAATGGAATGAAGGAGGACATTATGAAATTGCGAAGCTCACATGTGAGAGGAATGCTGCTGTTAAGTGTACT
>JABWAN010000868.1 GCA_013361015.1 Candidatus Zhuqueibacterota bacterium
ATGCGATGCAACGCGCTCAACCTTCTCTACCGGAGTGTTGAATTCGATGTGTTCGTACAATCCGAAGGCGCGCGCATACGAACGCAAATACTCCCACACCTGTACGTGGCTTGGAAAGTCCGGATAGCTCGCGGGCATGGGAAAGTCGACATATTCCGTCAAGGGTTTGGAAGAAATCAGATGGGTGGAACGATAAACGCTACTGTACGGCTTGCCATAGTACCAATTCCCGCCCACGTCGTCTTCACGCTCGAGCACGTCGAAGGGAATACTCTGCTGTTTGAGACTCTTCGCGGCCGTGAGGCCCGAAGAGCCGGCGCCAAGGATGCAATATTTGTGAGTGCGATCAAGAATGGCAATACTGGCGGGATCGTTCATGGTTTGGGCGTTGCCGGATGAGTTCTTGTTGCCAACCCATATTTCCTCAGTGCAGTGCGTTGAAGACGACTCATTTTGAGGATCTCAATGGTTGCGTGCATTCCTCAAAGCTTTTTGCAGGTACTGGAAACCATGCTTTACTTCAATTCGAACCGCCTCAAGTTTTTAGCGCAAGAATGAAGGTGCAACGCTAACATGGAAATTCTTTTCCAAGATAAAAAGTCCCCGGCAAAATGCAACCGCACTTTTAGTATTTCGTACCTCTTGCTCTGCAAAAAGTGATCAACCTCTTGACGCAGACTGAGATTTTGTTTATTATGACCGCAGTTTGTTTTTGATTCTGCACTCTTTATCAACCTGACGAGGCAATTTCATGGCTGATTCTCATTTACACGATTTGTCCAAATTGCGCATCGATCGCAGCGCGAAGCCGGAAACGAGAAACTCTGCCGGCGGCCGCACCATGGCTTGGGTGTTGGGCGTCGCAGCGATCGTGGTGATCGCCGCGCTGTTCTTCTTCTTTCGCAGCGCGGTAAGCTCCGTGACCGAAGTGGATACCCACACAATCACGACAATTTCACCGGCGCAAGCAAACGCGGTATTGACGGCGAGCGGCTATGTGGTGGCGCAACGCCAGGCCGCGGTCGCCTCCAAGGGCACGGGACGCCTGGTCTATCTCGGCGTGGAGGAAGGCGATCAAGTAACGGATCAACAAATCCTCGCGCGCTTGGAGGATAATGACGTGCGCGCGGCGCTGGCACAGGCGCGCGCGGCGCTGAACTATGAGCGAGCTAATTTGAACAATGCGCAAGCAGAGCGCGTGGAAGCGACGGCGAATTACGAGCGCATGAAAAAATTGATTGCCGAACAGATGGTGCGGCAAGCAGATTTTGAAACTGCCGAAGCACGATTCAAGCGCGCGACCGCGGTCGTCGAGGCTGCGGAAGCTTCCATTGGCGTGGCGCAAGCCGCGGTCAATGCCGCGGAAATTGTGTTGGAAAACACCAACATTCGCGCGCCGTTTGCCGGTACGGTGCTCACCAAGAATGCCGACGTCGGCGAGATCGTCGCGCCCTTTGGCGCTTCCAGCACGGCGCGCGCCGCGGTCGTGACTATTGCCGATATGTCTTCGCTCGAAGTCGAAGCCGACGTGTCGGAATCGAATATTGAGCGCATCAAGCCCGGCCAGCCGTGCGAAATCGTGCTCGATGCTTATCAGGAAACGCGTTATCCGGGGGTGGTGAGCAAAATCGTGCCGACTGCTGATCGCGCGAAAGCCACGGTGCTCACGAAGATCAAATTCATTGAGCGCGACGAGCGCGTGTTGCCGGAAATGAGCGCGAAAGTGACGTTCCTTAACTCTGAAGCTTCCACTGTCATGACCACTGGCACGAAGAAGATCGTCGTGCCACCCTCGGCCGTTGTCACTCGCGGTGAGACGAAAGCGGTGTTCGTTTTGCGCGAAGGCAGCGTCGTCGAAACACCGATTGAAACCGGTAATTTCATTGGCTCATCCCTTGAAGTGTTACGCGGCCTCAACGCCGGCGAGCGTGTGGTGCTCAATCCTCCTGCGGATATGGCAACGGGCGCCAAAGTGAAGCAGAGAGTGAAGTGAGGCTTCTTCGCAAATGTTCCAACCTCGGCGTAAGCCGGACGCCGGAACCAAAAAAGCACAGCCACGGAAGCACACAGAAGAACACAAAAATACTCATTAAAAAAAGACGAATTCCTTACCGTGTGTTTCCGTGTAATTCTGTGGCCAAGAGCTTTGCGCTTGCATTGCATTTACTCTTTGGATACTAGCGAGATTGCGTAAGTTTTACCGACGTGAGCAAACAGCGGCATTGTGCCGCGGCCCTGTGGATGCAGAACGGTTGTGCGAGAAGTCTCCCACGCAGTTTTGCTGCTGACATAGGGTTGTCACTCCGGTGTATTATCTTCTCGTTGCGGTTGGACGGAGAACTTTGATCTCCATAGCGGCAGCACTCGCCGAAACAAAGCGGGGCGCTCAGGTTATTTCAGAAGCAGAGAGGCGGCCATGGTGTAGTTGAATTTCTGCAAGCAGCGCCTTCGCTATTCGCGCATCCATTCGCGTTTCGTTCTATCTCAAACCAAAACAGGAAAGGCAGAAATGGCAGACTCCATAGTACAAGTACGCAACGTCTCGAAGTCGTATTATCGCGACAGTTTGAAAATTCCCGTGCTCGAGAACATCACACTTGAAGTTCCCGCGGGCGAGTTTCTCGCGTTGATGGGTCCTTCCGGCTCCGGCAAATCGACATTGCTCAATCTCATCGCGGGCATCGATCGCCCCGACACGGGCAGCATTGTGGTGGCCAACGATGAGGTCACGACGCTTTCGGAGTCGGATATGGCGGATTGGCGCGCGCATCACATCGGATTCGTTTTTCAGTTCTACAATCTCATTCCAGTTTTGACTGCGTTTGAGAACGTGGAATTACCGCTCTTATTGACCAAGCTTTCCAAGAAGGAGCGCGAAGAGCACGTCAAAACTGCACTCGGTGTGGTGGGCCTGAGCGATCGCATGAAACATTATCCCAAACAGCTCTCCGGCGGACAGCAACAACGCGTGGCCATCGCGCGCGCGATCGTCGCCGATCCCACTTTAATCGTCGCCGATGAACCTACCGGCGACTTGGATAAAGTCGCGGCCACGGAAATTCTCACTCTGCTCGAGCGCTTGAATCGCGAATTCAAAAAATCGATCATCATGGTCACCCACGATCAACGCGCCGCGGACAAAGCGCACACGGTTCGCCATCTCGACAAAGGCGAATTGGTTTAACGAGCAGTG
>JABWAN010000869.1 GCA_013361015.1 Candidatus Zhuqueibacterota bacterium
ATGCCAAATGCCAAGTGCGCATCGACGACTACGCCCTTAGCCGCGTGCACGCCGAAGTGTCTTTTGAAGAAGGCTATTGGTGGATTCGCGATCTGCACAGCACCAACGGCGTCTTCCTCGATGGCAATCGCGTCGAGCGCCAAATCTTACCGGAAACAACGAAGATCACGCTGGGAAAAAACGGACCGACTATCTGTTTGAATGTTCCCGGCCAGGTTCCGCCGCCGCCGGCTATCTTCACGACTGCGATACTGACCGGCCACATTCGCCGTTATATAAATAGTGCTAGCGCCGCAGTCTTGAGCCGGCAGGCGAGGCGGATTCGGCGGTCCTTGCAAAACGTGCAAATGCCGCGTTCGCGCGGTTATCTCTTGGCGATTGCCGTAGTCAGCCTCATGTTCTTGGGCGCGGCGTGGTATGCGAAGCAAAAGCACGATCAACTGGATCGGCAACAAGCGCTGGCCAAAGATATTTTTTATGAGATGAAAGAGCTGGAGTTGACACTGGCGAACGTGGAGCGTGCCGTCAAGCAAACCGGCAACACCGAATCGCTGGCGGAGATCGATCGCCAAAAAGCGCGGCGCCGGGAACTGGCAAAAAATTACGACCGTTTTGTGAGCGCCTCCGGCTGGAGCAGCGTGGATCGCAGCGAAGAAGAACGCGTCATTCTGCACATCGCGCGGCTTTTCGGAGAATGCGAAGTCGATATGCCGCCCGGCTTCGTGCGGGAAGTGCGCAACTACATCGCAAAATGGCGATCAACGGATCGCTTGCGCAACGCGCTCGAGCGCGCCGAGCAAAACGACTATGCCGAAAAAATTACGGAGGCCATGATCTCCAACGATTTGCCGCCGCAGTTTTTCTATTTGGCGTTGCAGGAAAGCAATCTCGATCCGAGTTCGTGCGGGCCGGTCACACGACACGGCATTGCAAAGGGCATGTGGCAATTCATTCCCACCACCGCAGAGCAGTATGGCTTGCGCGTCGGGCCGTTGGTGCACTATCGCCGCCACGATCCGCGCGACGAGCGCCATGATTTCGAAAAGTCCACACTCGCCGCGGCAAAATATCTCAAGACGATCTACGACACGGAAGCGAAAGCCTCCGGCCTGCTGGTAATTGCTTCCTATAATTGGGGCGAGAACAACGTGCGTGAGTTGATTCAGAAAATGCCGGACAACCCGCGCGAGCGCAACTTCTGGCAGTTTCTCCAAAACTATCGCACCGTCATTCCGCAAGAAACTTACGACTACGTGTTTTACATCATTTCCGCGGCCGTGATCGGCGAGAATCCGCGCTTGTTCGGATTTGAGTTCGACAATCCGCTCATTCCCGCGGCCGGTAGTTACGTCGCGAATGCCACACCGCGCTGAAACGCGCATTGCAGCATCATTAACCGAGCAATGCCCTCGCTAGGTGTCGTCGCCGCGCGGCTTTCGGGGAATGCGGCCTCGCGCTTTTTGGTTTTGTCGCTGCGCGTTCTTGAGAGTCATCTGCGCTTGTTTACCGAGGGGGCTAGTTGACCTAGCTGACATAAGGCGGACGAGCCGGAACCAAACAGGACACAAAACCGAAAACACACAAAAATTGTTTTGTGTGCTGTTATTTTTATGTCCCGAAAATTTTTGCTTTTTTTGCGCTGATTTGACGCTTTAGCGCTTAAAGCGCTGCGCGGACTTCAAAAAGCAAAAGCGTGCACTCTCAAGCGAGGTGACGAGCACGAGCGCGCAGACAACGGCCATGTCACTCAGAACTTTATTGCATTTTGAGTTTGGTGCGCAGTGCTAAAGCCGATTTCCTCTTGCACAACACGATACCAGGGGGCGTCCATATTTGCTGTTGCAAGTCACCTCGCGCGAAGAGGCTACCTCGGTAAACAAGCGAAGAACGCACCTCGGTGCAGCAGCGACAGAACATAAAAAAACAACCCTAGTATTTTGCGAGGAACCTCAGAGTCATTGTGAAGTGACGGCCCTAGTTGCTCCTGCAATGCTTGCGGCGTTGTCCCGCCAGAATCTTTCCACTTGCGCTTGTAGATATTGGTTGCTATTTTTGCAAGCGTTTCCAAACGCTCTCCACAAAGAATCTGCACTCGTGTTCCAACCTCTGTTTTTGGCTGTGTGAAGTTGCGGTCAAATACAATCCCCTTGCCGGAGTGCTCGCGAGGTACGAGCGCAACGGCCAGTTGTCCGTTACTCACCCTAATGTAGGGAGGAAAAACATGATAGCTCGTTCCTGGCTATCGCGGTTGTCGATCTTCGGGCTGTTCCTGCTCGTGCTCGCCAGTGGCTCTGTCTTCGCGCAAACCGCGAGTCTGAAAGGCAAAGTCACGGACGCACAGACGGGAGATCCCCTGCCCGGAGCGAACGTGGTTGTGACTTCTGCTGGAGGCGCTATGACCGGCGCCGCGGCCAGTGGCGCCGGCAGTTTTGAAGTGAAGGGCTTGGCGCCGGGCAGGTATGTGGTTTCGGTTTCCTATATCGGCTATCAAAAGAAAGTCGTGGCCGATGTGAGTCTCGCAGCCGGTGAAGCCAAAACCATGGATCTGGCGCTGGCGGCCGCGGGAATTGATTTGGATGCCGTGGTCGTTTCCGCCTCTCGCCAAGAGGAAAAAATTCTCAATGCGCCGGCCGCGATCTCGGTGTTGGAAGCCGCGGAGATTCGTCACGTGGTTTCACCTTCGGCGCAAGCGGTGCTCACGAACATTACCGGTGTGGATATGGCCAAGACCGGCATTGATCGTGAAGAAATTGTGTTGCGTGGTTTCAATAATGCCTTTTCCGGCGCGGCGTATGTGCTGACTGATTACCGCCAAGCCGCAGTGGCTTCACTCGGCGTCAATCTCCATTCCATCATGCCGAACGCCAGTATCGATCTCGAACGCGTCGAAGTCGTACGCGGACCCGGTTCGGCATTGTATGGCGCCGGCGTCGATGCGGGCGTGATTCATTATCTCACCAAAAATCCTTTCACCAGCCCGGGCACTTCCGTTTCCGTGGGCGGCGGCGAACGCGCCTCGTACTACGGTTCTTTCCGCCATGCCGGTGTGTTGAGCAACAAGTTCGGCTACAAGATTACCGGCCAGTATGCGCAAGCCGATGATTGGGAGCTTGATCCTCAAAATGCCGAAGATCAAGTGCAACTTGCCAGCGATAAGAAGCCGCGCAATTATGATTATT
>JABWAN010000870.1 GCA_013361015.1 Candidatus Zhuqueibacterota bacterium
ACAAGCTTGGTCAGAGCAATGAAACGAGGAGAAATTTTGCAGGTCGATCTCGGCGATTTTTGAATTCCGCTCCTCACTGCGAATCTCCCCAGCATATGAAACCTCCCGTTGCCACCCTCACCGAATCCTTCACCGAGTCCGTCATTCGCGAGATGACGCGGCTTACGCTCTTGCACGGCGGCGTCAATCTCTCCCAAGGCTTTCCCGATTTTGCCGCGCCCGAGGAAGTGAAAGAAGCCGCGGTCGCCGCGATTCGCGCGGACCTCAATCAATACGCCATCACCTGGGGCGCGAAGAATCTGCGGGAAGCCATTGCCGAAAAAGTCGGCCGCTATAACAAAATCGCCGTGCATCCCGAAAAAAATATCACCGTCACGTGCGGCTCCACCGAAGCCATGATCGCCACACTCATGGCGCTCATCAATCCCGGCGACGAGGTCATCATCTTCGAGCCGTATTACGAGAACTACGGCCCGGACACGATCCTTGCGCACGCCGCGCCGCGTTTCGTAAAACTGCATCCGCCGAATTGGGAGTTCGACGAAAATAAATTGCTCCGCGCGTTCAATAATCGCACGCGCGCGATTATCATTAACACGCCCAACAATCCCACGGGCAAAGTATTCTCGCGCGAAGAGCTGCAATTCATCGCGCAGCTTTGCGAGGAATGGGACGTGTTCGCGATTACGGATGAAATCTACGAGCACATTCTTTACGACAATACCGAGCACATTAGCATCGCGAGCTTGGAGGGCATGGCCGAGCGCACCGTGACCATCAATGCGATTTCGAAAACCTATTCGCTCACCGGTTGGCGGGTGGGATGGGCGATCGCGCCGGAACAGCAGAGCAGCGCCATTCGCAAAGTGCATGACTTCCTCACCGTCGGTGCGGCGGCACCATTGCAGGAAGCCGCGGCGGTCGCGCTGCGGTTGCCGGAGAGTTATTATCAAAATTTGGCTCAAACGTATCTCGTCAAACGTAATCGATTAGTGGAAATTTTGGAGAACGCCGGATTCCGTTGTTACGTGCCCAAAGGCGCTTATTACATCATGACGGAAATCGCCGAGTTGATGAAAAGACACAACCAACCGAATGACGATCGATTCGCGCGGTGGATGGTAAAAGAAATCGGCGTCGCTTCCGTGCCCGGATCGAGTTTTTACATGAACCCGGCCGATGGCGCGACGCAAGTGCGGTTTTGCTTTTGCAAGAAAGAAGAGACGCTCGTCGCCGCAGAAGAGAAATTGAAAGCGTTGCAAGTGACATAGCCAAGAGAAGTTCGTAGTATCGCTTTATGAGTTTGACGTTCAAGTTCGGTAATGCTCTTCAGCTTGAACTCATCCCCCCTGCCCCCTTCTCTTCCCAAGAGAAGGGGGAGAAGCTGGATAGAAGCTCTGAAAGTCCCCTTCTCTTTTTAAGAGAAGGGGATTTAGGGGATGAGTTCGGGTTTACCCATTACCGAGTTTGATTATCAAAACTTTTTAGGCGTCGCGCTTGTGAACTTAAGAGATGCTCCCGAAAAGCAAAAAGTTTTCTTGATCCCAAACTCTGTATGCCAGAAGGCTACGCCCGGAGGGCAACACTACGAACAGCACTTTCAGGGGATTTTTATGCACAAAATCTTCCTCAGCTACAGCCACAAAGACGAAGCGTGGAAAGACCGTCTCGTCACCCAGCATGGTGTTTTGCAGATGCAAGACCTACTCGAGATTTGGGAGGATCGCCAAATCGCCACGGGCGATGATTGGCTGCCTGCCATCGAAATCGCGTTGAGCACGTGCAATATTGCCATTCTTCTCATCTCCGCGAACTTTCTCACTTCGCAATTCATTCTCGGCAAAGAAGTGCCGCGACTGCTCGAACTCCGGCAAAGCGAAGGCGTGCGCGTGATTCCCCTCATCATCAAACCGTGCGCGTGGCAAAAGGTCGCGTGGCTCAAACCCATTCAAGCGCGACCCAAAGATGGTCGCGCTCTCTCCGGCGGCAATGATCATCAAATCGATATTGACCTCGCTGCACTCGCGAATGAGCTTGCAGAGCTTTTGCAACCCATGCCCCATGCTCCAAGCCCCACGCGCTTTATCCCTCTTCCTCCCGAAAAAATTTTCACCGCCAAACTGCCCACTACAACCGACACGCTCTTTGGCCGCGAAGATGATCTCAAACGTTTGGACGCAGCTTGGGCCGATCCAAACACGCACGTGCTCACGCTCGTCGCGTGGGGCGGCGTGGGCAAAACCGCGCTGAGCGCGTGTATGCGTGGTCGTTCTATAGCCAGGGCACGCGTGAAGACCGCCAAGTTTCCGGCGACGAGTTTATCGCGCATGCCCTCAAATGGTTTGGCGATCCCGATCCCAACGCCGGCGCGCCGTGGGACAAAGGCGCGCGTTTGGCGGCATTGATTCGTCAGCAAAAAAACCTGCTCGTGCTCGACGGTTTGGAGCCTTTGCAATATCCGCCCGGACCTTTGCACGGCCAGTTCAAAGATCAAGGCGTGCAAGCGTTGCTCAAGCAATTGGCCGGCGATAGCAACGGCTTGTGCATTGTCACCACGCGCTTGCATGTCACGGATGTGGCGCACAAAACGAAAAGCTCCGTGCAAGCCGTGGATTTGGAAAATCTCTCTGCCGAGGCCGGTGCGCAGCTTCTCAAAAGTTTGGGCGTGATTGGCCGCGAGCCCGAGCTGCGCGCAGCTTCGAAGGAATATGAAGGCCATGCGCTCGCGTTGAATTTGTTGGGCAGTTATTTGGCAACGGTGCACGAAGGCGAGGTGCGCAAGCGCGATTTGATTCCGCATTTGATCGAGCGGGAAGCGCAGCCCGGCTATCATGCCTATCGCGTGATGGCTTCATACGAGCTTTGGCTCGCGGCCACGCCGGAGCTTGAGATTCTTTTTCTCATGGGCCTCTTTGATCGCCCCGCAGCCAAAGGCGCGATTGACGCGCTGCTCGCCCCGCCCGCGATTGTTGGTTTGACTTCCAACGTGCAAAACTTGTCTTTTGATAAATGGCAATTCACTTTGAAACGCCTGCGCGAGTTGCGCTTGCTTGCTGAAAAGGATGCGAGTCGCCCCGATACGTTGGACTGCCACCCGCTCGTGCGCGAGCACTTTAGCGAGAAGTTGCGCTCGCAAAATCCTGATGCTTGGAAAGAGGCGCACAGCCGGCTTTATGAATATCACAAAAAACTGCCGGCCAAAGAATTGCCCGATACGTTGGAAGAAATGGAACCGCTGTTTGCGGCGGTCGTGCATGGGTGTCAGGCGGGGAGGCATCAGGAAGTAAACGATGAAATATTCTTTAAGCGGATTAAAAGAGAAAGCGAGTATTATGTGATTCATAAACACGGTGCTTTCGGTTCGTTTTTAGCCGTAGTATCTAATTTTTTTGAAAACCCTTGGCATGAACCGTCAGCGAAATTGAACGAAGAAACCAGAGCTGGTGTACTCAGTCAGGCTGGCTTTGGTCTGCAGGCGCTGGGCCGTTTGCGCGAGGCCGCGCAACCCATGCAAGCGTGCCTTGAAATGTACAAAAAGAATGGCAATCCAAAAAATGTTGCAATCGCTACTGGCAACCTCAGCGAACTCTATCTCACGTTGGGCGAAGTGAAACATGCAATGCATCATGCACTGCAAGGAGTTGAGTATGCCGACAAAAGTAAAGATGTTGAAGAGCGCGAAGAGAATCGAGCCACTTTGGCTCATGCACTACATCAAGCAGGAAAATTGCCGGAAGCAAATACCGTTTTTCTTGAAGCAGAGGCAATTCAAAAGGAATATCAAGCGTCCTATCCCCTGCTTTATTCCGTTCGGGGTTTTAAGTTCTGCGATCTGCTGCTGAGTCAGGGGCAATATCAGGATGTGCAAAAGCGCGCCAGTCAAACGATTGAAATTGCCGAGCAAAATCATTGGCTGCTTGACATTGCACTGGACAAAGTCTCCATCGGCCGCGCCTTTCTGCTGCTCGCCCTGAGCAATGCCGAAGGGCAAGCGTCCAGACAGTATTTCGACGAAGCCAGAGATTATCTGCAGCTAGCCGTGACAGGCTTGCGGAAAGCTGGAACACAAGATCATTTGCCGCGCGGTTTATTCGCCCGCGCCGCCTGCTATCGCGCGCAAAATGAATTTGCCCTCGCCGCCGCCGATCTCGAAGAAGCGCGGGAAATTGCCGAACGCGGAGAGATGAAATTGTTTTTGGCGGATTATCATTTGGAGGCGGGCAGGTTGGCGCTGGCAGAGGGCAAAAGAGAAAAAGCAAATGAGCATTTGGAGGCCGCAGCGAAGATGATCGAACAAATGGGCTACGGTCGGCGCAAGCCGGAGGTGGAAGAGTTGGAAAGACAAATCAAAAGCATTTGAACACGGATAACGCGGATCAAACGGATTTGCGCGGATTGAAAACACGGAAAAAAATCCGCGTTCATCCGTTCAATCCGCGTCATCCGTGTTGCGTAAAGAAAAATCCCGTAGGGATGCCATGTTTATAGAAACGCCCTCACCTGTCGTTCATAAACCGCTTTAGCGGTGACATGTCACGCCGCTGGCGTTTTACTTCCCAAGAGCAGAGCACGATTCTATAAACATACCATCCCTACGGGATTGCGCAAATTGCGAGGCGAGATAAAGCTTGCATTTCTTGATCGCGCACGGCTACATTTTTCAAACAAAAAGGTGAGCAACCATGTTAAAACCAATTGAGGTTCGCGCGCTGCCCAACCACCGCCTCTACATCAAATATAGCGACGGTGCAGAGGGCGAAGTGAATTTGTCCGACTTGGTCGGGCAAGGCGTTTTCGAAGCATGGCGCGACCATGACTTTTTCAACAATGTCCGAATCGGGCCGGGCCGGCAAATTCGTTGGAGCGATGAAATCGAGTTGTGCCCGGATATGGTTTATATGCGCTTGACCGGCAAAACGCCGGAGGAATTATTTCCACAACTCAAACGCGAGTTGGCATATGCCTGAGCTTTTGCCGGTTTTACGGCATCATCATCCGAATGTATCCTACGGATCACCCTCCTCCACATTTTCACGCCGAGTATGGCGAGTATGAAGCTTTGATCGCCATCGACAATAGTGAAATCATCGCAGGCAGTTTGCCGGCAAGAGCCTTTCATCTCGTGAAAGAATGGCTTGACATCCACCGAGATGAATTAGAAGACTTGTGGCAAATTGCTCGGCAATCGATGCCTTTGCACAAATTGGATACCCTGGAATAGAATCGGTTCTTTTATGCTTGTGCTTTGTTCGCACGCGCCGCCTGTTCTCGCGCGCAGAATGAATTTACCCTCGCCTCTGCCGATCTCGAAGCAGCGCGAGAAATTGCCGAACGCGGGGAGATGAAATTATTTTTGGCGGATGATCATTTGGAGGCTAGCAAGTTGCAAATGGCAAG
>JABWAN010000871.1 GCA_013361015.1 Candidatus Zhuqueibacterota bacterium
TGGTCTATATAATTGCTATTCGTGTCTGCCGCAGGATTTCGAAACGCCGCTTGGCCTGGTCAAGCACGACGCCGAGTTCATTCACGAGCTGGCGCAAAACCATCCGCACGAGTTATTCGCGGAGCCGCTGCCGCATCGCAGCGAACACACGATTGAATTTCAAACCGTGTATTTGCAGCATCTGCTCGGGGGCCGGCATAACTTCACGATCGTGCCGATCTTGTGTTCGTATGCTTATTTGATGTTGACGGATGCGCGCTTCACGCGGGAACGGAAAATCATCGAGGCATTTGTGGAGGCATTGCGGAAGACTTGCGCACAACAGACCGCGCGCGGGAAGAGGGTCTGCATAATCGCAAGCGTGGATTTTTCACACGTGGGTCCGCGTTATGGCGATCCCAACATTCCGGATGCAAGTTTTTTGGAGGCCGTGCGCACCGCAGATTTTGAGCTGCTTGACGCCATCGCCCACGTCGAGGCCGCGCGGTTTGTCACCGCGGTCGCGCGCTTAGAGGACCGCTATCGGGTTTGTGGGTTTGCGCCCATTCATACTCTGCTCTCCGCCACGCCGGCAAAAACCGGCAAGCTTTTGAAATACGAACAAGGCTTGGTGGATGACAAGCAATCGGTCGTGTCATATGCGAGCGCAGCGCTTTACTGATGCCAGAGCCGTCCCAACTTTTGCCGGACCCAAGGAGACTGCCTCGAGAGTATTCACGTTGCTTGCACTCCAACGCAATTTTCAGTTGCCGGTTTTCTCAAAACAGCTCCGGCAACGGCCTGCCGCAGCCCGCATGATCAGCACTATTTTACACGAAATCCGCCGGCATGCAGCCGTTTTTCTCAAGGACTTTCTGCACGTGCTTGTCATTGCAGCTATTTTTTGCCAGCACGAAGATAATCTCGTGAGTCTCACAACCACTTCTGCACCGGCGCATTTGAGCGGATTCTTCCTCGCCGCAAAATGAGCCGGGCCACCTCCCTTGACAAAAAACTTCATACGATATTAGACCTCTTTTGGGCTGGGCATTGACCTGCAAGTGAAGGAGTATTTGAGATGGCGCAGCGGCCACTTCAATACGCCTTTTGTTTGAATGCTACCACGGTTTTGCCTCGAATGTGCTCGAACCGACGACTGGTGCGGGTCAGATCTTGTTCTCAAAACACTCGTAAGGTGGTGCAGAAAATTCGAAGAGCACGGGGGGGAGCGGCTGCGCGGAGTGCTTGGCAAAGATCATCGAGTTTGGGCCTCTGCTGTGGAGGCGGGTACAATGCAAAGACCTGTCAGGCTTATACAACCTGGCAGGTCTTTTTTTTGATACAAAAATTTTTACATATGCACGCGTCGAAAATTGCGCACAAGAGCACCAGCAAAGCGCGGAGCACAACATGATCGGCGCCGCAACTTGCTGCATGCCCTGCACGCTTTGCCGTGCATTACTTCAACATCGTCATGCGATTCGTCTGACTGAAAACCACTTCCCCATTCACTCCCCTTACAATCATCCGGCAGAGATAAACGCCCGCCGCGACCTGATGGCCGTCTTGGTTGCGGCCATTCCAGCGCATCTCGTGCCGTCCTGCACGCATTTCACGACTGACGAGCGTGCGCACAAGCTGGCCGGTTTCGGAGAAGATGCTGAGTTTCACTTCCCCGGTTTGAGGTAATGCGAAGACGATTTTCGTTTCAGGGTTGAAGGGGTTGGGATAATTCTGCGCCAATTCATATTGTTGTACCGGCGTTGCGTTCGCCTGCTCGGTCGAAGTATCTTCCTGCTCGTCTTTGGGAAGCACGTTGCCAGTGAGAAGCAGCACGGGATCGGTGTCCGCGGCATCAACGTCGTTATTATCACCGGCGTTGCTGAACGGCGAATCAAGCGGATCGCCGGCGAGCGTGGAACGGCCCTTTTCATTTGCAATGAATACGCGCTTGCATGAAGCGACGTCCACTCCAGTCAGCGCGCCATCACCGGCCTCGCCGTCAAGATCGAGCTGCAAAGTCGCGGCGGGCGGCGTCAAGGTACGTTTCACTATTCCATTGGTGAGATTCAAAACCTTGATTGTGCGATTTGTATGCTGGCTCACAAACACTTCGAGGCGATTCGTATCAATGGCAAGGTCATACGCCTTTGCCACCGCGGTGCTGCCTTTGAGTGTGCCGTTCGGATAAATCCGGAAGACGACGCCGGCGCTGTTATCCGCCACCCAAATCACACCCGAGTTTTGAATGTCCAAGCCGCGCGGCGTAGTGCTGTTGGGGATAAAGACTTCGCCGTCGCCATCCAATCCCGCCTTGAGTGAAGAGACGAGGGCATTGCCAATGCCCTCCGTGAGTTCATATCGTTGTAGAGATTTGTCCGTACGATCGGTGGCATACAGAATCATCTTGCCGCTTTCACGCCGCGTCGCCAATCCTTCGCAATTGGTGAAATCAGTGATGGTGTGTAACAGCGTAGTCAAATCGGAATCATAAACTTTGACCTGCGTCGCCAAAGCGATATACACGCGCCCGCGATCGTCCGTCGCAAGCGCGGCGGGAATGGGCGTGCCGTTTGGAAATTGCAACTGCGCCACCACGGCATTGTGATTGTCCGCGGGATCTGCCACGTCCAATGCGATCTTGCGCACGATGCGTCGATCGTGCGTGAGCACATAGCTGAGATAGAGATGGTTGCCATCTTTGGAAAGCGCCAACGCGCGAACGTCGCGCGGCGCAGGATTCGGCTGTGCGCCTTGATCGAAGCCAAGAATGACGTCATCGACGTCCACGATGTGTTGCACCGACCATCCGCTCGCCAGTGCACTGACAGAGACGATGACGGTGTCACGTGCCACGCAACCGTTCGCATCCGTGACTTTCAACACATAAGTCGTCTTCGCGCTCGGCGCGGCTTTGGGATTGGCAGCGCTGGGATTATCCAATCCAGTTATCGGAGTCCAACTATAAGAGTAGGGCATCGCGCCGACCATGACGGTGGGATCGCCGCCCAATTGCACCGAATCACTGCAGGTTACTTGTTGATCCGGCCCGGCATTCACGATGAGCAGTTTCTCCTGCGGATAAAATTCCAAATCGCCCAGCGTAGTCGGCGTAGCAAACGAGCCATTCGCGACGGCTTGATGCGCGTTGTCAAAAACCCAACGTGAAATTCCGCCCGGTGCTTGATGATTTGA
>JABWAN010000872.1 GCA_013361015.1 Candidatus Zhuqueibacterota bacterium
CGATGCTGCATTGCGCAACGGGGTTTGTCGGCATGGATGCCGGGCGTAACTTCGAAAAGACGATCGAAGAGAGCACCGTGCCCATCAGGCCCGGAGACGTGTTCGTGTTTTATACCGACGGCATCTCGGAATCTATGAACGTGCAGGGTGAAGAATTCGGCGAAGAGCGGTTGTGTGCATTGATCGATGCCAATGCACGCGAGGAAGCACAGAGCTTGTTGGAGAAGATCACCGCCGAAGTCAACAGCTTTTCCAACGGCGCTAAGCAGCACGATGATTTCACCATGGTGGTCGTGAAGGTGGAAGGATGAAACGCATTAGGATTGCGGTTTATCTGCATTGCGGGCTACCGTATTCTCCTCGGTGAACTTGTGATGCTGCCTGTTCGCCAGCGTGCAGTAGGTGTCAAGCTAACGGATAATTCCCGTGGCGCGTTAATGCGAAGCAAGAAAGCAAACGCATACAAAACAACTCTGGCAGAGTTATTGAACCTTGCAGAATAAGGAGCGCTCCGCTCTGGCGTTTATTCTCCTCATTCCGTGAAAGGCAAGTCATGATCGATCTCAAAGGCATTTTTAAATTCTATCCCTCCGGCTTCGGCAAAACTTATGTGTTGAGCGACATCGATGCTGAAATCAAAGAAGGCGAATTTGTTTCGATCATGGGCCCTTCCGGCTCCGGCAAATCCACCCTGCTGCATATCATCGGCATGCTCGACGAACCTTCCACCGGCGAGTATCGCTTTCTCGATCATCCCGTGCATCGCTTGAGCGAGAAGCAGCGTTCAGAGCTGCACAAAAACTACATCGGCTTTGTGTTTCAAAGCTATCATCTCATCGATGAGCTGACCGTGTATGAGAATATCGAAATGCCGCTCTTGTATAAAAGCGTGAAAAGCGCGGAGCGCAAAAGCATGGTGTGCGATATTCTAGATCGCTTTCAGGTTGTCGGTAAAATAGATTTGTTTCCCAGCCAACTTTCGGGCGGACAGCAGCAACTCGTAGGCATCGCGCGCGCGGTCATTAGCAAACCCAAGCTGATTCTCGCCGACGAGCCGACCGGCAATCTCAATTCCAAGCAAGGCGAAGAGATCATGGAATTGTTCACGAAGCTCAATCAAGAGGGCACGACCATTATTCAAGTCACGCATTCCGAGAAAAACGCCTCCTATGGCAAACGCATCATCAGTTTGCTCGATGGCCGCATCGCGCCGGAGAATGCGCAGTAAAAGTGCAGTCTCGGTGCCCATTTCAATGTTACGTTCCTCGTCTTTGTGCAAAACGCAGAGAAGTCTCTTCCTCCCAACCTCCTTCGGGCAAACCGCCGGCAAAAGCGAATTGGACAAAAACGGGCAGATGCCATTCTGCACGACGCGTTTGCGCCTGCCTCGACCCGCGAAACGAACGCAACCGGGCGTGACGAAAATCTCCCGCCCTGCAACCTTGCCCGTAAACTCTCGTACTACGCCGTGTTTTCACCCTATTTTATCCCGCAATCGTAACCTTCTCACGCCGGTGCGCGTCATATAAAAAAGCGAAAGGAGTACTGCCATGCCAAAGCGCTTCACTGCCAGCCTGTTCGTGATCCTCGGTCTCGTGGGGCAGAGTTTTCCACAAGAAAACCTTTTGGTGGAAATCACCAAACTCTCACCACGCACGCTCAAAGTCGAGGGTTTCGCACTTGATCGCGAGCAAGAGATTCAAATTCAAGCAACCGGGCTTAACACTAGCCGGCGTCACCCCTTTACTGCCAATGCGTGGATCCTGGACGCGCAAACCCGCGAAGTCGTTTGGGAAATGAAAGAAGCGAACACCAAACAACGCGACCGCGTTCTGCGCGACTTCGAAGGCACAGTCGCGCTGCCCGCGGGAACCTATGAAGTGTATTATTCCTCTTTTTCCTACTACGGCGACGGTTTTCGCGTGAATAATCTTGGCAAGGCTATGACTTATCTTTACGATTCATTGTTTGAACGCGACGATCGCCGCCACCACGATGGCAATTGGGAGGACTACAACTGGGACGAATACCGCCGCGAATACGAAGAGTTGGGCATCACCGTCAAGGGCAATGGCAAAAAGCTCGACGAACAGGCCTTGCTCGCTTTCATCGAAACCACAAAATCCGATGCCGTCATAAGCATGTCCGCCTTGTGGGATGATGAATACAAACATCAGGGGTTCATTTTGGAGCAACCCACCGAATTAAGTCTCTATGCCATTGGCGAAGCGCGCTACGACAGCGACTTTGACTACGGCTGGATCATCAACACAAAAACGCGCGAAAAAGTTTGGAAATTCACCTACGACAACTCGAAACCCGCGGGCGGCGCGGAAAAAAATCGCATGTTCAACGGCAATGTCAAGCTGCCGGCTGGAACGTACGCCGCCATTTTCGTGACCGATGATTCGCACTCTTATCGGCAGTGGAATTCTCCGCCGCCTTACGACCCGGAGTATTGGGGTTTAACCATGCGCGCGAGTAATCCTGCGGAGCGTGCGCGCGTGCGCTTGTATGAGTATGAAGATTTGCCCAAGCAGAATGTTTTCCTCGAACTCACCCGCGTGCGCGACGATGAGTTTCTCACCAAAGGCTTCACACTGAAGCAGCCAATGGACGTGCGCATTTATGCCATGGGTGAAGGCCGTGACAGCGAGATGTTCGATTACGGTTGGATCATGGACGCCAAAACGCGCAAGAAAGTTTGGACCATGGAATATCGCGAAACCGAGCACGCCGGCGGTGACAGCAAGAACCGCCTCTTCGATGAAGCGCTCCATTTAGAGAAAGGCAGCTACCTCGTTAACTACGTGACCGATGGCTCGCACTCCTATCGCGATTGGAATGCCTCGGCGCCGATTGAGCAAGAACGTTGGGGCATCACATTGCTGGCGGCCAGCGAGAGTTTTGATCGCAGCCAAGTTTCCGATTACGTGCCGGAAGCGGAGGCTAATGTGCTGGCGCAGATCGACAACGTGCGCGACGATCAACACCGGCAAACCAGTTTCAAGCTTGAGAAGAGCGGCGAAGTGCGCGTCTATGCCCTGGGCGAAGGCCGCGACGGCGATATGTTCGACTACGGTTGGATCGAAGATGCGCGCACCGGGCGCGTGGTGTGGGAGATGACGTATCGCATGACCGAACACGCCGGCGGCGCAAGCAAGAATCGCAT
>JABWAN010000873.1 GCA_013361015.1 Candidatus Zhuqueibacterota bacterium
CAAACTGCGAAACGCTTGGGCGCACGTGTCATCGGCACGGTTTCAACGGAAGAAAAAGCACAGCTAGCTCGTAACGCGGGCGCGGATGAAATCATTTTTTATACGAAGCAAGATTTTGAGGCCGAGGTGAAACGCCTCACCAATGGCCGTGGCGTGGAAGTCGTGTATGATTCGGTGGGCAAAACCACCTATGAAAAAAGTTTGAACTGTCTTCGTCCGCGCGGCTATCTCGTTCTGTTTGGACAATCGAGCGGAGCCGTGCCGCCCATCGATCCGCTTGTGCTGAGCGCGAAAGGTTCGGTGTATCTCACACGCGCGGCATTGGCAAATTACACCGCCACGCGCGCAGAGCTGCTCGCACGCGCACACGACGTGTTGGGCTGGATTGCGACCGGCGAGTTAAAAGTGCGCATTCATCGCGTGTTCTCTCTGGCCGAAGCCGCAGACGCCCAGCGCTTGTTGGAAAGCCGGGAGACTTCGGGGAAGCTGTTGCTCAAGCCGTGATCAAGTGAGCGTTCGCCGGAAATGCGGAGAGCGCTGTTATTGCGGACCGGTGTGGAAGCGCCGGGAAGGAGTTGCCTCGCAGCAAAATCTCTGCAGAGAAAAAACTCAAATGAAACCGGCTTTAAGTCAGCTAGGCCGGCTAGCCCCCTCGGTAAACAAGCGGAGACGATACTCAAGAACGCGCAGCGACAAACCCAAAAAAAGAAAGCTTGGCGCCGCACTGCCCTGAAAACCTAGCACGAGCATACGTAACTGAGGCATTGCAGACTTCTCAAAAGTCCGCTTGACAATCCTTGCCTTTGCTCTCATATTGCCATCACTAAAACCGCGTCACTACCGTGCATTCAAATCCGGCGGAGAAACATGAAGGACTTTATGAAGACCTTTCGCACGCTGTTGCTCTTGTGTGCGTTGTCGTGCCTCGGCTCGTGCGCACGACCGACGCATTCCCTCAATACTGCACAAAAGGATTTCGAGCCCACAGTCATTCTCATCAGCTTTGACGGTTTTCGCAGCGACTACATGGACAAAACCGACACGCCGAACCTGCACCGCCTCGCCGCGCAGGGCGTGCGTGCGCAGGGCTTGATTCCAGCATTTCCTTCGAAGACTTTTCCGAATCATTACACCATTGTGACCGGTCTGTATCCCTCACACCATGGCATCATCGGCAATACGATGTTCGATCCGGAGTTCATCGCCATTTTCAAAATCGGTGACCGCGAGGCCGTGGGCGACGGACGTTGGTGGGGCGGCGAGCCGCTGTGGGTAACGGCGCAGAAGCAAGGGCAAATTAGCGCAACGTATTTTTGGGTGGGATCAGAAGCGGAGATCATGGGCGTGCGTCCGAATCATTGGAAGCCGTATGATTACAAAGTGCCGAACGCGGAGCGCGTGCAGCAAGCGCTCGCGTGGTTGGATTTACCCAAAGCCGAGCGCCCAACTTTTATCACACTCTATTTTAGCGATACGGATCACATCGGCCACGAAAACGGTCCGGAGTCGCCGGAAATGCTCGCCGCCATTAAGGCGGCGGATGAGTTGATTGGGCAACTGTTGCGCGGCTTGGAAACACGCGGCCTTCTTGAGAGGGTGAATGTCATCGTGGTTTCCGATCACGGGATGTCCGCAACGAGCGATGAGCGCGTCATCAATCTCGGCGACTATATTGACCTCAAGGCCGTGGAGATCATTGATAGCTCGCCCACGGTAACGCTGCGGCCGAAGCAAAATAATCTCGACTCGTTGTACTTAAAACTCGCCAATGCGCATCCGCATATGAAAGTCTATCGCAGAGAAGACTTTCCGGAGAGATTTCATTACCGTGGGCATCGCCGCATTATGCCGCTCATGTGTTTGGCGGATGACGGCTGGTCGATCAACACGCGGCCGCCCGGCGGCGAAGCGCGCTCGTGGAACGGCGGCAATCACGGCTACGACAATCTCCTGCCTTCGATGCGCGCGACGTTCGTTGCGCACGGCCCGGCCTTTAAACGCGGCTTGACAGTCGCGCCGTTTCAAAACATTCATCTCTATAATTTGATGGCGCAGATTCTAAAGCTCAAGCCCGCGCCGAACGACGGCAGTTTGGATTCGGTGCGCGTGATGTTGAGATGAAAGCGAGCATGGTGTGTTGCATGAAGAGGCCGCGCTTTTGAAGAGCGAAAGCCTGAAACTGAATCCCTTCGCCTTGCGCGCCGCGGAAACATTGATCGACTTGGCGCTGGCCGAAGATCTGCGCGAATGCGGTGACATCACCACGGTAGCAGTGGCGCGGCGTGACCTAGATCACGAAGTGCCGGCTCGGATTTTCGCCAAATCGGAGGGCGTTCTTGCCGGGCTTCCGCTAGTGGCACAAGTCTTCGCACGCGCGCACGCGATAATGCCATACGAGCTTTTGGCAGAAGACGGCGCCCGCGTTGAGGCCGGCTCTGCCGTCGTGCGATTGCACGGCAATGCCGGCGCTATTCTAACCTACGAGCGCACCGCGCTCAATTTTTTGCAAAGGCTTTCGGGTATCGCCACGCTCACGCGCAAGTATGTCGAAGCGGTGGCGGGCACGAAAGCCGTGATTCTCGACACGCGCAAAACCACCCCGGGCTGGCGCGCGCTGGAAAAATATGCGGTGCGTTGTGGCGGCGGGCAGAATCATCGCATGGGTTTGTATGACATGTTTTTGCTCAAAGAGAATCACCTCGCAGCCGCGGGCGGAATAACCGCTGCGGTGCGCAGGTGCCGGGAATATGCGGTGCAACAGGGCGAGCAGTGGCGGTTGGAAGTGGAGGCCAAAAATATCGCGGAAGTTGCGGAATGTCTCCAAGCCGGCGTCGATCAAATCATGCTCGATAACATGCCGCTCGAGGAGATGCGCAAAGCGGTGGACTTGGTTGCGGGGCGTGTTCCGCTCGAAGCCTCCGGCAACGTGAATCTCGAGCGCGTGGCTGCCATTGCCGCGACCGGCGTGGACTATATTTCCATCGGCGCCCTCACCCACTCCGCACCGGTGTTGGATTTTTCGTTGTTGATTTTGCCTGCATAGCCTTCAACTTTCGGCTTGACATTTCTGCCGTGATTGTTTACAGTTTTCCGAAAAGCAAGGAGTCCTCTCATGGGCTTGAACTCATACCCTCAATCTGCTGCGCGCGCTGCCATTCCTCAAAACTATCA
>JABWAN010000874.1 GCA_013361015.1 Candidatus Zhuqueibacterota bacterium
CCCGTTCAACCCCGAGACTTTGGCAATGGCGACCACCACCGCCAGCAGGCACCATGCCGTCACGTCATCCACGGCCGCGCAGGCGATGGCCGTGCTGCCGAGATAGGATTTGGACAAGCCGCGTTCCTCGATGATGCGAGCCAGCACCGGCAAGGCCGTGACACTCATGGCAATTCCGATGAACAAGGCAAACGCGGTGAAAGAAACATTGGCCTCTGCCAGAAAACGATAGGTGAAAAGAGCGAAGGCGCCGCCGAGGAAAAAAGGCACGACGATGCTGACGTGACTGACCAACACCGCCGCATGCGCTTTCTGCCGGAGGTCCTGCAAATTCAATTCAAATCCCACAACGAACATAAAAAGGATCACGCCAATCTGACTGAGCAACTTTAATGCGCCCATCGAGGCCTCGGGAAAGAGAAACGCTTCCATTCCCGGAGACAGCATCCCGAGAAAAGAGGGGCCGAGAAGAATACCGGCAACGATTTCCCCCATGACGGCCGGCTGCCCGATCTTTTGAAAGAGATACCCGAACACTCTTGCGGCCATGATGATCACGATGACTTGCAAGAGCAAAATGCTCAACGGGTGATGGAGATTATCGAGCAAACCGTTGAGTGGGTGGCCGGCCGCGGTTTCCGCTTGCTGTGGAAGCAATGCCGGCGTTGTTCCCTGTGCAGGCACGAGTCTTTTGTATGGAAACTTCTGGCCGGGATGCAAGCGCGAACCGACTTCCAATATGAGAGAAATTCCGATCCCAAAGATGACGATCAGAACGCCATAAACGAGCAGATTTTTGCGCATAGGTCGCGCCTTTCAAAAAGATTGAAAGTTGACGAGGTTGCCAAAGCAACAAACCCTTCGGGTCCACGAATTAGCCGGCTATTAAGTCATGGTCTTCAGGCGTTGGTAGTCGATCTTGTCCGTCGAAGTTTTCGGCAGCGTCTCTAAAAACGCGAAGAGATCGGGCGCCATGTAAGACGGCAGATTTTCGGCGCAGAATCCTTTTAACTCGATGAGCGAAGGCCGCTTGCCGTCTTTGCAGCTCAGAAAAGCTTTGACGCGCACGCCATTGGCTTCATCCGACAGCGCAATCACCGCGGCTTCGCGAATCGCCGGATGTTTGTAAAGCCCGGCTTCGATCTCGCCCAATTCGACGCGGTAGCCGCGCTTTTTTACCATGCGATCACGCCGGCTCACATAGATATATCCTTCTTCAGCTTGCTCGACGACGAGGTCGCCGGTTTTGTACCAGCGCCGGCCCTGACGATCTTCGAGGAAGGACTGTGCGGTACGCTCCGGCAAATTCCAATAACCTTGCATTACACCCTCGCCGGTAACAACCAACTCGCCTTCCTGCCCGGCGGGAACCTCGTTGCCTTGTTCGTCCACGACTTTACATTGCACATGCGAACAGGATTTGCCAATCGGATAGGGCGTATTGCGCTCTTCCGGAATCGTTGCCGGGATTTCGTACCACGTGCAGACGTTCGTTTCCGTGGGGCCGTACAAATTGAAATAGCGGGGTTGCGGCAGCAAATTTTTCAACGCGCGCAGATGCTTGACGGGAAATACTTCACCGGCAAAAAACACGATGCGCAGCGCCGAGCAATCATATTTTTCCAATTTGCCGTATTGCACGAGAAAACTCAAAATCGAGGGCGTCGAATACCACACCGAAATTTTTTTCTCGGCAATCAACGGCGCCAGTTGCGCGGGCGCTTTGCCGGTTTCTTCGCTGATCAACACCAGCGTGCCGGCATGTTTGATGGCGAGATAGATATCCAAAATTGAAAGATCGAAATGAAACGGCGCGTGTGAAGAGAAACGATCATTGGCATTCGGCGCAAAAGTAGCCGAGCACCAATTCACGAAGCTGGTGGCGTTGCGATGCGTGAGCATCACGCCTTTGGGCAAGCCGGTCGATCCCGAGGTATAGAGAATGTACGCGAGATCATCCGGCGCGGAAGCGACCGTCGCGACAACCGGTGCGGGCTCTTTTGCTTGCGCTTCATCCAGAGCCTTCTGCAAAAACTGGCCGCCGCCGGTTTCTTCCAAAAGAATGAAAGCCGGCATTTGCGCCTCGCGCGGCCATTCGGCGCGGAATTTTTCTGCAAAGCGTTTTTCCATGACCGCCGCTTTGATCGAACAGTTGCTCAGAATGTAAGCGCCACGGCTAACCGGTGCATTGGGATCGACGGGCACGTAAGCCGCGCCGGTTTTGAGAATGCCGAAGATCGAGGCCACCGCGTCGATAGATTTGTGCAGATAAATTCCAACCCGGTCGCCGCGACGCACACCAAGATGGTGCAAGCGATCGCGCAGTTGGTCGGACAGTTCGGCGAGATCGCGATAGGTGATCGCGCCGCTCTCCGCTTCCTCCACCGCCGGATGCTCCGGGCGCACGCGGGCGGAGTCATCGAGCAAATGCTGCAATGGTTCGAACGCCGTCATAACTGTGCTCTTCAAAATGAGGTCAAGGCTTTGTGCCGCTTTATATCCTCGCACATAACTATTCACACCGTAAACCGACATCGAACTAGCCACGATATTGCTGAAACCCGCCTCCGCCAACCACCGTGTGCTGTCGCTCATCGTATGGTTCTTGCCATGTTTCGTCGTGCAGAGCAAGTCCAGATCGATGAAGACCGCCCAACGCCCGCCGAGGCGGTTTTCTTGCAAGTGTTGCGATTGAATGACGACGGAGCCGCCGGGATTGACCGCGGCATACAAGCGCGCCAGAAGCTGCCGGCGCGTGGCCTCATCAAAAATGTGCAACAGGTTCGAGGCGAGAATCAAATCGTACGATCCGGGAATATCATCTCGCACCGCATCGAGCGGCAAATAGTGGACTTCATTTTGGAGTGGATATCTTTCCTGAATTTCTTTGGCCACCGCCAGAACGCCCGGATTGTCCATCAAATAAAGCTGCAAATTCGGATTACGCGCTCCCAACATAAAGGCATACGTGCCGGAGCCGCAGCCCAAATCCAACAAGGTCTTGCACTCGCGCGTGTCCAGATAATGCGCCAACTCTTTGCCGCGCAACGACGCATAGTTGTGCATGGCGAGCGTATAAGTGCGCGTGAGATTTTCGTCGACGCCGAGATAGTCGGCTTGGTCCGCGGTGGGCGCGGAGTTGAGCACAGCCTCATCGAGGCGGAATAT
>JABWAN010000875.1 GCA_013361015.1 Candidatus Zhuqueibacterota bacterium
CTACGGTCGCGTACAGCATGTTCGGTAGTTTCACATCAATGCCAAAAATGGCGCGGCCAAAAACTTTGTCCGGCACATCGAGGCGCGGCAGGCTCTTGCCGAGATAACGAAAATCCTTTGCGTCTTTCAGCGGTGCGTCTGCGGGCACCGGCAGCTTCGCCGCGGCTTCCACTAATTTGCCAAAAGCGAAACGACGACCGCTCGGCTCGTGTCGCACTTCGCCATTGAACGCGCGGCAAGTTTCGCGCGGCACGTTCCATTTTTGCGCCGCGGCAGTGATCAGCATGGCCCGCGCAGTTGCGCCCGCTTTGCGCAAAACCTCCCACGAGCCGCGCACACTCGTGCTGCCGCCGGTGGTCATGTCACCATACTTGTCGGGATGCGCCAACGCAAACTCGAGGCGGACGTCTTCCCAATTTGCTTCCAATTCTTCGGCCACGATCATCGGCAGCGCGGTGCGCACGCCTTGACCCAGTTCCGAGCGCGCCACCGTTATGGTCACCAAGCCTGCGGTGTCGATTTTCAACCAGACATTCGGAGCGAATGCGGCTGCAGACTCTGTGGCCGCCGCGTTTTTCGCGGGCAGATAAAATCCGAGTGCCAATCCACCACCCGCAGTCGAAACAACTTGGATGAACTCTCGGCGCGTGAGATTCGCGTTGCGTTTCATCGCACCCCTCCTTCCTGAGCCGCGTGTTGAATTGCGCGACGAATGCGCAAATAAGTACCGCAGCGGCACAACACGCTTGACATCGCGTCGTCGAGCTCGGCGTCAGTGGGACGCGGAGTTTGCGCGAGCAAAGCCGCGGCTTGCATGATTTGTCCCGGCTGGCAATAGCCGCATTGCGGCACTTGCTCCGCGATCCACGCGCGCAACAACGGATGCGATTCGTTCGCGGCCAGCCCTTCAATCGTCAAAATGCGTTTCCCTTGGGCCTCGGCAAAACTCGTCACGCAGGCACGCGCCGCCTCGCCGTCGAGGTGGACCGTGCAAGCGCCGCAGAGCCCGCGGCCACAGCCGAATTTGGTTCCGGTCAATCCCAACGTGTCACGCAACAGCCAGAGCAGCGGGGTATCGTCGCTGGCTTCGATTTCATGCTTCGTGCCATTGATCAAAAGAGTAGCGGGCATGTTCGCCTCCTTTGCTTTTCATAAATTGCTTCGGGATGGCAGCGCTGGTGAGGAAGAGTGCTAGTTTGGCTTCGCAAGAATCAAGCCGCTTCCCGGAGAAAAATTGCGTGAAATATCAAGAGCTTGGAAGGCCCAGGAAACGATCTCTTGAAGCGTCTTTGCAAGATTGCGAAACATTCTCTTTTTCGCTCAAAATTGCGAAGAATAGATTTAATCGCGTCGGCGGCGTAGATTTTTAGGTGCTGATAAATCGGCAAATAGTCGCAGTGTTTTGCAGCTCCCATCACGGTTCGGCATCATGCAATTGGGCATGGTTATTGACTGCTTTATGAACATTAAGCCGAACCCAGTACTGCAACAAAGTTTCATCATCCTGCTTTGGCATAATTGCGCCTCGGCCCACAAAACTCAAACAACACGCGAGAAACTTTTTCGAATGCTACGCGGGTCGAGCGTGAAAACTGATCAAATAGAAATCATCAGAGGAATCGAGTCAGCACATGAATCTCGTAGAGATTTTGCAAGCGCAGAGCGAGGCCATTATCACCGCATCGTTTCAGGGCATGCAGCGTGTGCCCCTGCAACATTACGAGCAGGGCGGCGCCGAACAAACGCGGGAGCGTTTGCGCGCACTCTATCAGCTCGTGGTCCAATGCGTTTCGCAGAAGAACGTGGCGCCCATCATTGCGCACGCGGAAAGCATTGCCGCGGCGCGCTTCGCGAGCGGTTTTGATCTTTACGAAGTGCAAACCGCGTTCAATGTGTTGGAAGAAGCCACGTGGAACATGCTTTTAAAAAACCTGCCACCCGCAGAATACGCCCATGCGTTGGGCTTGGTGGGAACCGTGCTCGGCGCCGGCAAGGATGCCCTGGCGCGCAGGTATGTTGAACAAGCCAGCCGGATCAAAGCGCCCTCGCTCAATCTGCAAGCCCTGTTTGCCGGCACGGAGGGAGGATGACAGCATGCACAATCGGCTCGCATTAAAGCTCATCGTTTCGCTGACGGTTATCCTCGCGTTGCTGGAAGGCGGCTCCGCGTACCTCAATACCAAAAATCAAGAAAAGGAATTGCTCGAGGCAATGATCGTCGGCGCGGAACAGCTTTCAGGCAGCATAGCGAGTGCAACTTGGCACGCCATGCTTGCCGATCAACGCACGGCCGCTTATGAGGTGATGCAAACCATCGCGCTCAAACAGGGCATCGACAAAATCCGCATCTTCAACAAAGAAGGCTACGTGATGTTTTCCACTGATCACGACGGTCCCAAACAGGTGGATAAGGATGCCGAGGCTTGCGCGATGTGCCATGCTTCGCTGCAGCCGCTCGTGAAAGTGGATGTGCCCTCGCGGGCGCGCATTTTTCGAGCACCCGACGGCCGGCGCAAGCTGGCAATGGTGACGCCGATTTACAATGAGGCCGCATGCAGCCAAGCCGCCTGCCACGCACATCCCGCGAACGTAACGGTGTTGGGAGTTTTGGATGTCGCTCTCAATCTCGATCGTGTGGACGAAGAGGTCGCCGCGCTACAGCGGCGCTCTTTCATCGTCACCGGTATCCATGTGGTGCTGATCGGCCTTTTCATCGTCTTTTTCTCGCGGCGATTTGTGGATCGCCCCATTCACAAACTGATTGAAGGCACGCGCGCCATCAGCGCCATGCAATTGGACAAGCCGATTGAGATCAATTCGAGCGAAGAGCTCGGCGAGTTGGCGCACTCGTTCAATGTCATGCGCGAGCGTTTGCAGCAAGCGCGGACGGAGACCAGCCAATTCACGCGCGAATTAGAGGCCAAAGCGGAAGAGCGCACCAAACAGCTTCAAATCGCCCACCAAAAACTTTTGCAAAGCGATCGTCTGGCTTCATTGGGCCAGCTCTCGGCCAGCGTCGCGCACGAGATTAACAATCCGCTTTCCGGCGTGTTGAATCTCTCCAAGTTGATGCAGCGCATTCTAACCGATCAAGGCATTCCCACGAGTCGCGTCGAGGAATTTCGCCGCTACTTGTCGCAAGTCATCAATGAAACCGCGCGTGTGGG
>JABWAN010000018.1 GCA_013361015.1 Candidatus Zhuqueibacterota bacterium
GGCCCGCTTGCGGTTGCTGATGTTGTTGATCAGGCCGTCGTAGGAAAGCAAACTGCCCTGCTCATCTTTGTTGATGATGATAGTGTTCTTGACCCACCGCGTCGAGCCATCGCGATGAATGATTCTGTGTTCGAGCGGCGGTTGTTCTTCCCCGGCGAGGGCGTTCTGCGCATGTATTTTCACGGCCTCGCGATCGTCTTCATGCACCATGCGAAACCACAACTCGGGATCGGCGGCATAATCTTCGGAGGTATAGCCGGTAATGTCGGCGCAGCCCTCGCCGTGGTGCGTCTCCACTGCCGCGCCGTTTTCGATCTTCACGGTATAAATATAACCCTTCAGCGCTTTGATCAGCATTTTCATGCGCTGCGCGGTCATGAATTTTTCAGCCATGGCAAATGTATGTCTCCTGTACTCAACATGCGCGTAGAGGTTCGAACAGAGCAAATAGTAATTGATTTGAAATTCGAAAACAAGTCGGAGAATGGCTTCGTTGGAGGAATTTTTCAAACCTGAGTTGCGAGAGGCAAACGAGGTGAGAGCGCTTCCAGCGCCTGCGATGGCCGAAACAAAAAATCCCCAACAGAAGGATTTGCATCAACGGAAAGCTTTTTCTGTTGCGTCATATCCTTTCGCTGGGGACAAATTCGGAGAATGATTGCGATCTACTTCGTGTAGGAGTCAATCACCTGCTCAATTGCGGCGCGGCACACCGGATCGAAATCAACAAGGCTTAAAGAGAACATGCGGCAATCCGCAGCCGGGCGATAGAGTCCGCGTGCTTCGTAGCCGGAGCCTTCGAACGCGCCCACTTTACCCGCATATTTCGTCTTGCGTAAAATTTCATCCTGCCGTTTGATGAGCGGCTCGCGTTTCGCATAATAGTCCGGAGCCAGGCGATCGAGTTTTGCGCGCACGGTCGCGAGGCTGTCATATTCAGCCTTTTCCCAAGGTGTGGGCAGGGGCGTGCCTGCGGCCATGAGTGCTTTCCACTTCAAGTTCTCTTTGTCGAGTAGCGCGGTCACGTTCGGCTCCCACGGCTCTATATCTTTTGAATAAAACTCTTCATAGGAAACTTGCGAGCTATAATACTCATCGCCGAGGCCTGCGAAGGAGTGGCCGAACTCGTGCACGTAAACATAATCGCGTTGCCATTCCACGCCGGGCTGATCGGAAGTGGCAAAAGTGGTGTTGTATTGATTGTAAATGCCACCGCCGCCGTAACGATTGTCATTGATCAAGATGTTGACGACTTCATACGGCACCTGTCCGGTGGCATCGCGCAGCGCTTTGTTTGCAGTCGTGAGCACGTAGCGTGCGGATCCGAACGTGTTGTATATCGTGCCGAGCGCCGATTGCTTCCAAATGTTTTGGTCGGGCTTCGGAATGCCGGATTCCGGCGAGATGACTTCAATGAGCCACACGTTGAAATCGCTTTTGCGTTCTTTAAAAGGCGAGGTCGCGAACATCACCTCATTGAAATGCTGCGCGTCTTTGCGCAGCTTGGGCAGGTCTGGTTCGGCGTAACCGTCGCCGAGAATCACGATATCGACCTTTGTGGCGGGCGGACCGTTCTGCATGAGCGCCGTCGCCTTGTACTTCGGCGCGCGCTTGCTGCGGTTGATTTGCGTAGGATCGTTCGGATCGATGACGACCGAAAATACTTCACGAAAGTTCATTTGCTTGTCGCGCCGGCAAATGGTGAATTGCACCTTGTTCTTCGGCATGGGCATGAGCACACTTTCGTGAAACGTGCGCGACCTCGTGCTCGCTTCGCCCGTGGTTTGCCATTCATTGAACATGGTGGAAAAACCGCGCGAATAGATGAGCGTCGCGGTCGCCACCTCGAATACACGCGCTTGATATTCGCCGCGATTCAAACGGTCGACGAGCTGCGTCGTGCTCCCGGCCCATTCGCCTTCGGCATAGCATTGCTCAAGTGCGAAAGACTCTTGCCCTTTGGCGCCGGTGTGATAATAGTCCACGCGCAAGGTTTGGTTGGAAAAGAAAGCTTGGAATGATTGTGCCGCGAGTATGTGCGCACCTAGCAGACTCGCGCAGAGGAATAAAACTGAGCGCTTCATAATCTTTCCTGGAGAACTTTAGTTCTACCTAATCACACTAGAACTTCTGCCCACAAAACACACAAAAAACGCGAAAGTCTTTTAGTGCATTTTGCGTGTTTCGCGGGCCAGACGATGTGTTCTGACCAAGTAGAATTGGGCTGCGTTGCAAAGGAGACCGCCGCTCTGGCGTGAGATTCCTAAATGCGTGCCTGAAAACGCTGGGGTGTCATGCTGTCCCGCAGAGGGGAGTTCACATGGGTTAGACCGATTCACCTGAGTGTGAGAGGGAGGTGAGTCACAATCGCTTGCAAGCACGCTCGTGCAGATTATCCTACGGCGGTCCCGAGCATTCGTTGAGGACTGCTCTTTAGTTGATGCTCTCGCGAATGAGCGCGACGACCTTGCCTTGAATTTCCCACGCCTGCGTGAGCGGAATGTTCGCGTAGGCATTGTTCTCCGGCTTGAGGTATTTCTCGCTGTCACTCATAATCAGGCGTTTCACCGTCGCCTCTTCGCCGGTCAGGGCTACCACAATGTCGCCGTGGCGGGCTTGATTGGTCGAACGCACGATCACGAGATCGCCTTCGTAAATGCCGGCGTCGATCATACTATCGCCGTGCACGCGCAGCGCAAAGTATGGTGCGCCGTCGTTGGTGATGTAATCCGGCACGGGCACGAAGCGCTCGATATTTTCCTGCGCGAGGATAGGCAGACCCGCGGCAATGCGTCCAAGCAGCGGAATGTTGTCCGCCGCGCCGCGTGCGGGAAGATCGCCGTCATGCAAAACTGTAATGCTGCGCGCAGCCCCGCCGCCTTGCTTCTTAATGTATCCCTTCAGTTCCAGAGCGGCGAGATGTTTGAAGATCGCATTCTTTGAACGAATGCCCAACTCATCGGCCAGCTCTTGCATCGTCGGCGGAAAGCCGCGGCGTTGCACATCGCGCGTGATCAGATTTAAAATCTGTCGCTGCTTCTCGGTGAGCTTTTTCATAGCTGACCCCTTCACTTGGTTAGCTTCTGTCGGTGCTTTAATGTTCACGGGAACATAATAACGCCAAGTGAACGGAAAGTCAAGAACTTTTTTTAATTTTTTGTTGAGGTGGAAAGCCAATTTCGCGATTGGAATTCCGCTGCGAATGTTTCGCGAAATGCTATTGAGACTTTCTCTCGCCCGCAATCCTCACAGCGATGCTCGCATTTTCCGAAAGATCTTTCAGCTAGTGAAGCGCCGCCTCCGCAAATTCTTTTGCGAGTACTCGCGACTGAGTCACCGTCCGGACGTTGCGAGCGTCCGGACGGTGAGTGCTCACCTGATAATCTTCAATCCTTTTATCCCCTTCACCGGGCTCAAATCTTTCACGGGCGTGCCGGTAATATCGAGCATTTATAAGTTTGTGAGATTGGCGAGGGGACTGAGACAAAAAATACATGTTGTGCGCATGCTTACTTTCGATCTCTCCATTTCGAATAAAGGCCGCAGCTTGATCGCAACCTCTTCACCGATCTTTTCAATGCGGCGCGCGGCCTCGCGTTGCGCGGCTGCGCTCTCGGCTTTGCCTTAGAGCAAATCGACCAACTCGCCGCTAATGTCGCCAGCTCTATCGCCGAGCCACGATTTGATGATGTGCTTCGCAATGGCTGCGCCGAACGTAAGAGAGAGCGTTTCGAAGATGGGCATATCGTTCCTTGTAGCAGGATCTGGCTCGATAAATCAGCTTTGCATTTTTTAAAAATAATCGGTATGATGAAACGCGCAATGGCAATGTCGCAAGGCTCTCATCAAACTTCGGAATGCAAATATGAACACCGTCACTTTGGAATTAAAACTTCCGCAAGAAACCTATGTTGCTCTGCAGTCCGCAGGCCTGAACCGCGAGGACTTGGGCTTGCGCGCGACGCGGGATTTCGCGGTTCAGCTTTATGCCGATGGCCGTTTATCTTTGGGCAAAGCCGCGGCCATGGCCGGATTGAGCCTGTCGGCTTTCTGGATGCTGCTGCTTGAGCGCGGCGTTCCATTTTCTAAATACACCGAGGATGATTATCAAGCCGATCTCGATACTGTGCGCAATCTTATGATTGCGAGGCTGCAAAAAAATCTTATTGCACAATGAGCATTTGGAGAAAATAGCCATGACGACCGCAAACATTCAAAATCTTTATCAGCAGTACATCAAGCCGCTTGATCCGTCGGAGAGGTTGAGCTTGACCGCTATGATCATTCAAGACCTGACCGAGAGCATGCCCAAAGCAGCCGAAGCGCGCCGCGAGCGCAGCTTGCTCGAACTCGAGGGCTTGGGCGCGGAAAATGGCAAAGGCACGGATCTTCTGAAAACATTTGAGGAATCCGGCTTTATCGGCTGCGGCGAAGGCGATGCTCATCTTTCCGTCAATTATAAAAAAGATTTGAAAGAGCTGATGGAGCAGAAAAATGGTCATGGTTGATACCGGTTTCTGGCTCGCGCTGGCCAACAAGAAAGATGAGCATCACGAAAGAGCCAAGTCGGTTCTGGCGAGCATCAACGCTCCGTTGATTACGACGTGGCCGGTGATGACTGAAACCTGCTATTTGCTGCTCATGCGTATTAACGCCGGCGCTCAAGTTGCCTTCATCAAAAGCTACGAAACGGGTGCATTCAAGGCGTTTGAGTTATCGGGCAATCATGCCGCGCGCATTCACGAGTTGTTGGAAAAATATGCCGGTCTGCCCATGGATTTGGCGGATGCTTCGCTTGTGGTTTTAGCGGAACACTTGGGGGATGGACAAATTCTCTCAACTGATGTGCGCGATTTCAGCGTTTATCGTTGGAAAGACAACAAGACTTTTGAGAATTTGTTTTTGAAATAACCGCCCTTTGACCTTCTCTTCTTACACTCTCACCTAATAATCTTCAACTCTTTTATCCCCTTCACCGGACTCAAATCTTTCACGGGCGTGCCGGTAACGTCGAGCCTTTCCAAGTTCGTGAGATTGGCGAGAGGGCTGAGGTCGCTTACACTTGTATTGTTGATGTTCAAGCTTGTAAGTTCCGTGAGATTTTGCAAAGGACGGAGATCAGTAATTTTTGTATGATGCACAAACACGCTAGACAAGCGGGGAAGGCTGGAGAGCACTGAAAGGTCATTGATCTCTTCATTCACAATGCCAACTTGCGTCAATTCACTAAGCTCAGAAATGAAATCCAAATTTCTTAATTGAGTGTGCTCGAGAAAGACACGTTTTAGCTTTGTTAGTCCATGAAAGATTCTTGAATTGTCAAGCCTTACGTTTCTAATCTCCAGCGAGGTGAGGCTCCTCATAGCCGCAATCGCATCCAAATTAACTTCTGAAAGTTTAGAGATGGTTAAACGAGTAAGATTTGTAATCTGCGCAAGATAAGAGATATCTCGGATATGTGGGCAATTGGACAAAAGCAAATCTTCAATGCATTTAAAATGAACAAGCGGGCTAAGGTCGCTAATGCACCTGCAATTCTGAATTATTAAGCTTCTCAAACTTGGTGCGTGGATAAGTCCGCTCAAATCGTGAAGCTGATTCCAACTGTTTAAATTCAAATGGTTTAATTTGGTGAGAGCTTGAATTGGGCTAAGATTTGTTGAGTGACTTTCAGAAATCATAAGCCATTCTAGTTGAAGCAAGTATTCAAATCCTTCCCAAGAAGAGAAGTTCTCCAAACTAAGTTCTTTGCATTGTATTAAAACTTCTTTCGCGAACTTACTTCGCTCAAATTGTCCCCAAGCGATCTCTATTTCGTTTCTGATTCGCCAGTGTTTGTCAGACTCTCGAGCATACTCTGAGATGGCACTCATGGCTCTGTTGCTACCAATCATCGCCAATGCCTTCACGCAACGCGCCGCCTCTGTTCCTGAACGATCTGAACTGTACGCGAGCAATGTCACCGCAGGGGCGCCCGCAGCAGCTATCAGCTTCACATCATCCTCATCCCGTGGCGGAAAGAGCGGCGCGGCTTTATCCATTACGAGGTGCCGCACTTTCGGCGCAAGCTCAACACACATTTCCAAACAGGCGACTGCGAGCAGGCAAAGCTTTTTGCGATGCGGCTCCATTTCCTGTTTATCAGCTTTGGCGAGCAAGCCTTCTAAAATTTTCTCACGTTCTTTTGGGCGAGCTTCACCCGTGGCTAAAATAATGGTCTCACGCCATTGGTCATCGTGGCTGTGATCGATCAGCACACCAACGTCGCTTTCTTTGATCGCAGCCTGTGCGGCCAAGTATTCCTGAAACGTGCGATGCGTGAAATCCACACGAAGAGCAATCGGCTCGCGTAAGAGGTTCGCGCGATCCATCAACAAGCGGCGCACGCCTTCGCCCGTTACGTTGTCGGACAAATTCATTTCCGCGCACTTGCCTTCGAAATGGCTGTCGGCCTCGCTTTGCTCCACATCCGAATAACCGTTCTTCATCAGCCAATACGCGAAGCTTTGCGCGAACACGAGCTTTTGTGGGTCACTCAAATCAGGGTAATCGGTTTTGATGTCAATCTTGCGACCGGTATCGCGGCGGCTCAAGAGCATGTCCACGCAGCCTTTGTACAATTCAATGCGCTCCGCGGGCAAGTTCTCGTGGCGCTCGCGGTGCAAAGCGCAAATCATCGCACACAGCAATGGATTGTCCGCCAAACGCCGCAACGGCGGCCGCTGCCGCAATTGCCGTTTGAGATTTTCAGGCAGCGGCTTGAGCGCAGCGAGTTCATCTTCTTCGGTGATCGTCTTCGCGAACGCCTCGTGCCATTGGTCGATGAAATTTTCGATGTGGCTTTGGCTCATCGGCTGCAAACTGGTTTCAACAAAACTTTCTTGTTTGATCCACTCATGCCATTCGGGCCACAACTCCGCTTTCAACGCCGCCGGGCGCGAAGTGATGAGGTAACGCGCGTGCGGATAATTGCTCACCAACTGCTGCAAGTGCTCCAGCATGGCCGGGCGTTGCGTACTCGGCAATTCATCCACGCCATCGATCAACACCACGGCGCGGCCATTGGACAATTGCTCATGCACCCAGCCATGCGGCATTCCACCGGCAACGGTCGGCGCAATCAAACCGGGAAACTCTTCGGGATTGGGAAAATCTTTGTTGACGTGCTCGCGCAGGCGAATAAAGAATGGAATCGTTTTATTCCAGTGCGAAAGATGAGCAGGGAAATCGTGGCTCGCGGAACGCACAGCGAGCCATTGCAGCAGCGTGCTCTTGCCCGAACCCGCTTGCCCACGCACGATGATCTTGCGCGTGGTCCTCAAGAGTTGATCAATCGGACCGGATTGCGGCGCGAGTCGCATGCCTTTGGCCTCAGGCATGCTTTCATCCCTCGCGCTCTCGTACATTTGCGCGCAATCTTTATTGCCGGATTGATCGACATCAATCGCAACATAGGCCACGCTCAAGCTTTGGTGTTTGGTCGCATCATCCATGCGCTTCACGCCAAAAAGCTCCATGCGGTCGAGTTGGCGGATGATCGTTTGGCAATAAAGCCGTTCGAACGCTGCGGCCTCTTCGCTCGGACGTGCAAAAATTTTTTCTACGAGGGCGAGAACTTGATCTTGATTTTGTAGCGTCGTTTCCGAGAAATGCCGATCAAAGCTGCCAAGCTCGTTTGCAATCGCGACGATCTCATTACAAACTTCGCGCAGGAAGCGTTCATACAGCGAAGCCTCGGCTTCAGAAAAGTTCTTCACGACCTCGGGCCGTGATTTGATCAACTGGCTGGCGAGACGTTCGGCGTCGAAACGATAATCGAGCACTTGCTTGGCATCGATGGACGTTTTCGCGAGTGTGAGCGCGACTTCTTGCGTGAGCAATTTTATATCGGGTACGTTCGCTTTCGAACTTTCGACTTCAAACAATGGCCGAAGTTTGATCGCAACCTCTTGGCCGATCTTTTCGATGCGGCGCGCAGCCTCGCGTTGCGCCAACGTGCTTTCAGCTTTGCCTTTGAGCAAATCAAGTAGTTCGCCGCCGATATCGCCGACCTTGTCGCCGAGCCACGATTTAATGATGTGCTTGGCGATAGCCGCGCCGAGGGTGAGAGATAGCGTTTCGAAGATGGGCATCTGATTCCTTCTATCACAAATTGTGAACCTCGAAATACCCCAATCCAAGTCCCCAAAGGGGACAAATGCAAAAGCGAAGGGCAACGCCCTGGGAAGATCTGCGTCTATTCATTTCGCAAGCCCCAACGGGGCGGCAACGATTTTTTTATTTTGCCCTTTCAGGGCAATACAAAATTTAGATCTTTCACGTTCCCAGGGTTTCACCCTGGGCTGTCATGTTGCGCTCCTTCGGAGCTTGCACGTGGCTTCCCCTCAATCTCTACTGAACACCGATGACTGATCACTGAATACCGCTCACTTCACTTCCACCACACTCCCCTCAAACCTCCCAAACACCTCGGGCGTGTACATGGCTTCGGCATGAGTCGAAGGCAGCATGAACGTGCCGGGCGTGGTGACGCGCGCTTGGTATTTGTACACGTGCTCGCCGGCAGAGAGCCACGTGGCAAACAAGAGCACGCGGTCGTCGCGCTTTTCGACGTGATCGAAGCCGTAGCGCCACCAACTGTACTCTTCTTGGGATTGATAGTCTTGATACTCCGTGCTCGTGGTGAGCAAGCGCGGATTGATGGCTTCGAAGCCCGCGGGCAGAGGATCATCGACCACCACGAAATGCCGCTCTTGCGGAATGATCACACGCAAAACGATTTGCACCACCTCGCCGGGATGATATGCGGCAGACACGCCGTTGGTCGTGGCGAGACGCTGAATCTCTTTTTTAATCGTGATGCCCTCATCGCGCGAAGGGCCGGGCTTGCGAGTAAAGTAGGTCATGCGCATGCCGTAATAAAATCTCCCTGGGCCGCTCTTCGAAATTTCCACGGGCAAATCTTTTTGCTGCGCGAAACGTGTGAGGGCAGCCTCGGTGCGGCGCACATCCGTGGTGCGGCCTTGAAATGCTTCCTGCAAAATCTTCTCGCCGGCCACGCGAATCTCCGCGGTGAAATTCGGAACGTCTTTTTCATACGCGCGGAAGTACGTGGTCAACGCTTCGAACACGACGCCGTTCTCTTGCGTGGTTCTCCAACGTCCGAGTTTGCGTTCGGCCATGAGCCACTTCACGACGTTCTCGGCCATCGGAAATGCGGCGCGCGTTTCCACGAGCGCTTGCAAGCACAACGCGGTCGTGCGCGCGGTGGAATAATAGCACCACCACAACTCTTGCGTGTTTGTGTCTTCGAAGTGCGCGGTCGTGGGATCGACTTTGACTTTGTTCATCAACTCCGCTTGCAGCGTGCTCACCATCGGCGTCTTCTTCAACAAAAACGCGGTGCGCAGCAAATGGCATTGCCCATCAAGCGAAAGTTTTTCTCTATTCTCAAACAAGTAGGTGAGATAGTCTTCCGGCTTCTCGCCGCTCAATACGAGCGCGTGCAACAGCAGTGCACGCGTGTAATGAAACGAACGCTCGCTGATTCTCTCGCTTGCGCTGAACTCGCGGCGCAGTTGCTCGTTGCCGTAGTTCTTCGCGCGGTCAAACAGCTTTTTGTTTATGTCAAAACCATTCTGCTTCGCGCGCGCCATCGTGTACAGCGCGAGACCGGAAATGTAATCCCAGGAGCGTGGTTGGCCGGCCCATAAACTAAAGCCGCCGTCTTCGGTTTGATAGCGCACAAATTCATCGAGCGTTACTTGCGCGACGCGACGATAATCCGCGCCGTCTTTCAACGCTTGCAACTTGAACGCGTCAATGAGATCGCCCGCCAAAATCATGGGCAACGCGCGCGACAATCGTTGTTCGAGACAGCCATAGGGATATTCAAAAAGATAATTCACCGACTCGCGCAAACCAACCATCGCTGTCGAGGCCGCAGTGAGTTCGAGATTGCCGGCGTCCGCATAAATTTCGCCGGGCACGTTCAGCATTTCTTTCGCGCGCTCTTCCGTGCTGCCGCTCGTGGCAACGACTTCTTTGGTTTGTGGCATCATGATCGGAATGCTCACCGCGAGGCCGTCGGTGAAATCTTCGCTGCCCGCTTGCATGCGGCCGCGGAATTCATACTTCGCTTGACCAATCGCGCCGGCAACAAACGGTTTGCGAATCGCGCGGCTCTCGCCGGGCGCAAGCTCGAAATTCGCGAGTGAATCGCCGAGCGCTTTCACGCCTCGCGCGAGCAATTGCAGCGACACCTTGCCACGTTGCGCGGTCGTGTTCGTGATTGCGACGCCGGCTTCGAAACGATCTCCCGTGCGCGCGAAACGCGGCAGCGCGGCTTGCATGAGCAGCGGCTTGTTCACTTTGAAATCGTTGTTGCCTTCACCAAAATGGCTTTGCTTGGTGTGCGCCACGGCCATGATGCGAAACGTGGTGAGATTGCTTGGCAATTTGAATTGCACCTCGGCGTGTCCATTCGCATCCGTGCGCAATGCGGGCAGCCACAGCGGCGTCAATCTAAAATCGCTGCGCATGTCAATGCCCTCAAAACCACCGCCTCCGCCCGTGGCTTCGGCCTTCTGCCCGTAATTGCGTTGTTCAATAAGATGCAGCAACGTTTCGCTGGTGCGCACCGAGAGCGGCCGCGGTCCATAAAAATCGCCGAACGGGTCGGGCAATTTGTAGCCGATCAAATTCAACACGCCGACATCAACGACCGCGAGCGTGACTTCGCTTTCCATGCCTTGATTGCTCGGGCCTTTCACCTCAACAGCAACGCGCACCATTTCACCGGGACGATAATCGCTGCGATCAGATTTCACCGTCACGCCAAGATGCCGCGTGCCGGGATCGACAGTGATGTTCGTGTAGCCGATTTTGAATTGCGGCTTGCCAATGTCTTCGCCTTCTTTTGAAAATTGCTGATTGCCGACGCGGCCTTGCAACAGCGCCACGCTCACGAACATGTTGGGCAGATAATTTTCTTTGATGGGAATTTGAATCGTCGGCGCAGTGCCGGTGAGTTCGAGCACGCGGCTTTCGAAGATCGACTCACGCTCGATGGTGAGCAACGCGCGGCATTTTTCAAACGGCGATTGCACCATAATGGTCGCCACGTCGCCGGGCTTGTAGCGCTTGCGATCGGGAATCAATTCGACGCGATCATCGTCGCCGCGCTCCCACGCGACGTAATCCGCGCCGCTCACATAGAAGAAGATTGCGCTCTTCGTCGTGCGTCCGCGCGCGTCGCTGCCTGAGGCTTCGAGAATGTAGTAGCCGGATTTTTTCGGTGTGAAGAGATATGCGCCTGCGCGATTTGTGCTCGTGATGATCGTCGAATCCACCGGTGTGTCTTCCACCGTGGTCTCCCAACTATAACGCCAACCCACGCCGGCCTTGCGCACGGAATGCCATTGGCGCTGAATCACGCGCAGCTTCACGCGCTGATTGCTCGCGAAACGATCATCGGGCGTGATCGTGACCACGCTGCACGCGACGGCTTTATTCACCGCGAAAAAATAACCAGGCGTGCGCAAGCCGATGTAAAACTCCGCGGGATGCACCGCCACTGAAGTGCGGCCCGCGAGCGTTTGCCCGCTCGCACTCGTGGCCTCGCCTTCGATCAACAAACTGTGCGGCACAGGGATGCCGGAAGGAATGACCGTGCCTTGAATCGCAATCTCGCCTTCGGCATTGAGCGAGTCCGTGCCCGAAGCGAGCAATTGACTGCTGTGATACTCGCCGCTTTCATACCAGCCGCGCCATTGGCGGAAAGTATAATCCGAAAAATTTTCGGAATTGAATGACGAGGGCATGAGTTGCAAACGCCACTTCACTTCCGCGTTGCGCATGGGCGAGCCGAAGAGGTATCGTCCCGCAATTTTCGCGGTCACACTCTCGCCGGAAATATAGCCGCGCTTTGCGTTCGTCAAATTCGTGGCGAAGGCATTCACTTCAAACTCCGCGGGGCGAAACGCTTCCACGCGAAACGAGCCGTTGGTGATGTTCTCGCCGCTTTCTTCACTGCCTGCTTTCTTCGGCGCGCCGAGATTCATCCAATACAGACCGAGCGGCGCGTTTTTATCGATCACCAAACTATCATCGAACGCGCCGTATTCGGAAAGATAAATCATCTTCGAGACGACTTCCTGATTGCGCGCGTCTTCGATGCGCCATTGCCACGCGCGCGTTTGGGGAATGCGCCATTCCCCGGTGCCGTCTTTTTCGCGAACAATGCCTTTGAAGTAAACGGTTTCGCCGGTGCGATAAAGGCCGCGATCGGTCATCACCACGCCGGCGCGCACGAGCGGCTGCGGATTCCATTCATAATCGATACCGAAGCGATACGGATAAATGCCCGTGCCCCATTCGCTATGCAGAAACGCGAGATCGTTGCCTTTGTGCGCGAAAATCCATGCGCGCGGTTGATCCCACTCATTCTTTGCGGCGAGGTTCAACTCCGCCCAGCCGGGCGTTTCGCAGCGGCCTTGCGCATCGGTCACGCCGCTCCACAAAATTTGATTGCGATCATCGCGCACTTCGATCTTCGCGTTCGCCACTGGACTCGCGTCTTTCATGTTGGTGACGAACACGAGATTGTTGCGCGGCGAAAATTTTGCGGTGAGGCCAAGGTGCGTCACTTGATAGAGGCCGCGAATGAAACGCGGTTGATTGGAGAGTGTGGCATCCACTTGCACGAACACGACGCCCGTGCTATCGCTGCCGAGCGCATTTTTCAACTCGATAGGCCGCAGATTCCAAAAGTTTCTCTTCTTCCCAAAAGATAGGCGCTGCTGCACCGTCAGCGTGAGCGGCGGCGCTTGGCTGCTATGAAAAGCATTTTGGTCATTGAGAAGAGGGATGATTTCATTCGCCGCGAGCTTGCGCATGCCGAGATTCACGCCTTCGTAGTTCATGCCTTCGATGGGCACGCGACGGTCGCCATCTGCTTCCACGATGCCCGTGCCGCCGCTGAAACGCACTTCCGGCTCATAGCCTCTCGTGGTGATTTTGCCGGTCGCAACTTTGCCGAGCTTATTGCCGAATTGATCGGGCAAGTCCGCAGCAATCGTAAACGCGATCGTCGTATCGGGCGGGAAATAGAATGACAAGTGCAAATCTGCTTCGTACCAATTCCAATCCTTATAGTATTCGGGGTATTGAATGGGAGGATCGAATTTCAAATGCTGCACGAGATCGGAAGCTGCGACAGGATTGGTGAAATGAAACGTCACGGTCGTCAGCGGAGCGCTTGGCGTCTTAGGCTCCCAATCTTTGAAAGCAAAACCCTCTGCAGTAAAAAATTTTAGAGTGAAAGGCGCGCCTGTACCCAAATTGCCCACGGTCGCAGGCATGTTGGCGAGCACGGTGAGGTTGATCTGCTCGCCTTGGGGCAACGGCGCTTGCGGCTTGATCACGACCGTGTGCTCCAATGCGCCGCCGAAAGCATTTGCGTCTTCCGCAACGGCTTGGCGAATCTTGAACGGCAGGCGCGTGATGGCAACGGGGATGGGCACGCCGCGCACGACACGCGGCGCGCCGGCCTGTTTGCCGGCAGTGATGTTAATGAAATTCGCAATCGCGTTCGCATTCACGGGCAGATTGAAGCGCAAAAGAATTTCGGCTTCGGGGTGAATGTGTTTGGCTTCTTTCTCCGGCCAAGTTTGCATCACCGCCGGGCGCAGGGTTTCAAACGTCCATGAGTACGGCTGCGCGAGCGTTGCGTTCGAAACGGCTTTGAGGCCCGCGGGAATCGTGACGGTGAATTTCGTGGCGGGCGGCAGCGGCGCGCTCGGTTGAAATTCAATGCTGCTCGTGCCGAGCCAACGAAACGTGCCGGCCACGTTCGGAACGAGGACGAACGGGCCGCTGCTCATCGGCTCGCTCAAACCTTTGAGCGCAACCATGGGTTGATTGAAGGTGACCACGATGCGATTGGCTTCTGCTAGACTGCCGGTTTTGCCTTTCGGCGTGGCGCTGACGATTTGCACGGGTTGTTGGGCAAGAAGAGAAGTTGAGAGTAAGAGCAACGCGACAACGGCATAGAGGAATCGTAGTGAAAAAGCCTCACGCAAAGGCGCTAAGGCGCTAAGAACTCGCAAAGGTTTTTCTTTGCGGTGGCTTTGCGGCTCAGCGGCTCTGCGTGAGAGCTTTTGCTTTGTAGAGAATGACTGTTCTTTGAGTAGATTCATGATGAAGCTCCCTTTCTTGGCGGGCGTGAATGGCGTTCGTAGCAGCTCCTTCAGGAGCCGGAAGTTTAGGAGGCGTGCGCCTAAAGGCGCTACTACAAACTTTCTTTTTGCGAGAGCAATATATTGCAGCACGCCGCGATTGGCAAGCGCGAAAAAAGCACGGCCTGCTCGATTGAAAAAACGAGCAGGCCGGTTCGGCGTTCATGCGCGACGTTCGACGAGCTACTCGTCGCTGAACAATTTCAAGTCGTGGCTGAGACGAATGCAATAGCGCAGCCGCTCTAATTTTAAGTTCGCTTTACGCAAAGCCTCGACCTTCTCGTTCGACATTCGGGTATAGTACGCCGAGATCAAATCGTCCAAAATATCATGCGCTAAAACCTGTGTGCGATCACCTAACATAAATTTGTGGTCGCGCGGAAATTTGGACAATTGGGGAACGAGGTAAAGGAGGAAATCATACATCTGCGAAAGGATGGTAGCTGGCTCTTTCATTTCAAGGGTCTCCGAACGGAATTTTTAAAAATTTTTGAGGCGCTCGCTAACGCTCGCTTTGTAAAAGCAAAATCAAAAGCCACAGCAAAAGAGTGTAAAAGCGTTAAAGGGCAAAAGCGTTAAAGAGCGTCCTGCGCGCAACGAAAACCGATATTGACGAGCCGGTTCGTAGCAGTGTCCCTGAGGCGAAGGGCGCACCGCACGGGCCGTGGATCATAGTCCCACGAACCGCCGCGCAACACACGGTATTGCCCCGTGCTCGGCCCCTTCGGATTGCGATCAGGACTTGGGCGGTTTTTGTAGTAATTTTCATCGTACCAGTCCTCACACCATTCCCACACGTTGCCCGCCATGTCATAAAGCCCGAAACCGGTCGCTGGAAAATTTTTTACCGGTGAAGTGCCGCTCCATCGAACTCGCCCTTCGCTACCCGAATAATTCGCGCGCTCGTGGCTTACTTCATCTCCCCAGGGATATTTGTAATGCGGCGTGCCGTTCAAACCCGTATTGCCGCCGCGCGCCGCATATTCCCATTCGGCTTCGTAAGGCAAACGCTTGCCGGCCCATTTCGCATAGGCTTTGGCGTCGTTCCAGCTCACAGACACCACGGGATGCTCGCGGTTGCGTAATTGCTCGGCCCATTGCGGCGGTGGCGCATGGCCCGTTGCCGAAATAAAATTTTGATACGCCGCGACCGTCACTTCATGTTCATCAAGATAGAAGTCGTTTACGATGACCGTGCGCATGGGCTTTTCATCATTTTCACTGTCGCTAGCATCACTGCCCATGAGAAACGCGCCGCCTTTGATGAACACCATGCCTGGCGGCGTGGTGCGCTCACGCGCGGTCTCGCGTTGTGCGGGCGTCGTGCTGGGCGCAGCCGGCTTATTCTCGCGTTTGGTTTCAGTGGGCGTATCGTCCTGCTTTTTTATGGAAGAAGGCTCGTTGCTTTTGGGCTGAATCGCAGGCGAGCTTTGCCGTTGCGTGGCGGAAGAATCCTCTGCCTTCTTGGTTACCGGCGGATCTTGTGGGGAAGAACCGTCCCAATCGATTCCTTTCCAAATCACCAAAGCCAGCGCTGCAACAATTGCAACAGGCAGCGCAAACTTTGGCCACGCCAAAGCCGTTTTCTTTGTTTGATGAAAAGACGCCGGAACGGAGGGCGCGGGGCGTGGCTCCGGTTTCTTTTCAATTGGGCGAACCGGTTGCGGCTTGGGTCGCGGTTTCGGCGCGGGCGGCGCAAACGCAAAGGCGTTTTGCATTCGCGATGGAGCACGGGCACGATGATTTTGTTTTCATCGAGCGCAAGCGCTAACTCGTCTTGCACGTTTTCAGAAGCCACCGAGTCCGGCGAAAGAATGATCAAGAAGCGCACGCATTTTTCGAGCGCGTGCTGCACGGCGCGGTCCCAACGTGCGCCCGTCGGGATGTCGAGTTGATCGATCCAAATCGACACGCCCGCGGCACGCAAGTCTTTCGCGAGGCGCAGCGCGAACGCCGCGTCTTCGCGGGCATAGCTGAGGAAAAGATCGTTGGAGTGGTTCATGAAACCCCTTATGAAATTTGACAATCAAAATCGGTAATGAGCTAATTTGAACTCATCCCCCAGCCCCTTCTCTTAAAAAGAGAAGGGGAGAAAAGACCTGCATGAATCTTCGGCTCTC
>JABWAN010000876.1 GCA_013361015.1 Candidatus Zhuqueibacterota bacterium
TCGCGTAGCGCAAGGTCATAGTTATTGATTCTAACGTAAACACGCCCGCGGCGAAGATAACTATTCCACTCGTTCCAACCGAGTTCAATACTTCTGCTGTAGTCAGCTACTGAGATGCCATAATTGCCAATTTGATCGTGAACAGTCGCGCGTAGAGAATACACAAAAGCATCGTCCGACCGAAGTTGAGTAGCATGATTGAGACTCTCAAGTGCATGCTCTAAATCATTTTTCATAAAATAAGTGTATCCAAGAACCAACAGTGATTCATACAGGTCTACTTTAAGTTTCAAGGCAAGCTTGAAATCGGCTATTGCGTGATCGTAGTCCTGCTTCCAGAAGTAAGCCAATCCACGATAATGATAAATTTGGCCCAGGTAATTGGCCTCTTGAGACTCAGAAAATTGTCTCAGTGCGTAAGTCAGAAGCTCAATAGCACCATCGTAGTCTTCTGCTTCCTTTCGGAAAATTCCTACAGTCAAAAGTGAGAGGGTGCTTATATTGCGAGAAAGCTCGGTTTGAATCTCAAATTTTTCGAGTCTTCCAATTTCTGAAATCAAAGAATTTGCTTTAGGAACAGGGCCTAAGCTTGCCAATGATTTTAAGATTTCAAAATGTGTATTCACGAGCGCTTTTTCTTTCGTTTTGCTATACCATCCCCACAACATGACACTAGCTTTTTGCTCCGTCCCTATTTGACGCGCGCGCTCGCTGCCTTGATGCGCGGTAATTATCTCGCCCAGGGCTTTCACTTTGATCTCGGGATATTTTTTCGTGGCTTCGCGGAGCTGCTCGACAATCGTTTCGGTCACCCGATAACTTTGCGGATCGGGGCCTTCGAAGTCGGCAACGAGGATGATGGTTTTATCCGAAGGCAGGCTTTGATAATATTTCCATCCCCAAAATCCGGCGAGGGCAAATAACGGGAGCGCGAAAATGCCGCTCAACGCGAGACGGCGAGCCCACGTGGGAAACAACGGTCGTTTGGTGATCTCTCCGGAGAGTATGTTGGGTTCGCTTTGCTTCTTGGCATGGATATAAAAAAGGCCGAGCCATAAACTGCTCACGCCGATGGCGAGAAGCGCGACGGTGAATTTTCCAATATCATCTCTGAGCCATTGCAACACGGCGAGCGCATCCGCGGACAGCGAGATAAGCGCCAATATCCATCCGACAAAATGCTGCCGCAGATCGCTGAGAACTTTGCTCGCGTTGTCTGTGCTCATAAACTTGGGCGAGTTAGTTTTAATTATTGCGCACGAATTGGAACGCCCTTCGAATGATCAAAACCAAAATATGATGTTCTTCCCACCTCCCTCACATATCCCGTATCACTTTCAGCATATCCATCGTCGTCACGATGCCGGTGATTCTATCGCCGTGCGTTACCAGCAGACGATGCACGCGACCGGTGATCATGGTGTCGGCAATGTCGCGCACAGGCATGCTTTCATCCACTTTGAATACCATTGGCGTCATGATTTCCCGCACCGTGCCTTGCGGCGGCTGCTCGATGTGAAACGAAGTGAGTTCCTCGGCAGCAATGCGGCCTTCCCAACCGTGCAGATAATAATCATGCGGCTCGTCCGCGCGCAAACGCGTTTCGGATAACCCATCGTGGCGCGCAATATCCGTAGTGGAGACCACGCCGATCAATCTACCGGATTCATCGGATACGGGCGCGCCGGTAATCGCTTTGTCGACGAAAAATTGGGCCAACTCTTCAATCGTCCAATCCGCGGGCACGGAAATAACGTGCCGATTCATGACGTCCTTCGCAGTTAGAGTTTTCATCGGACTCTCCTTGAGCATGGAATCGTTGTATCAGCCACAATGCACAATCGTTTCGTCGAGGGTAATGGGCAAACGCAGCGGCGGCAATTCGCGCACGCATGCGCGCAGCGCGGCAACGGCGGCAAAAAATTTTTCGGCTTCCTGCGCAGAGCACCATTCTAAACGGCAACGCTCGGAAACAATGCCTCGCTCCGCCAGCTTGTGAAGCAGCTCGGTGTGTTGTTGTGTAACGGCTTCGCGATTGTTCCAGCACGTTTCACACCCCGCCAAGAGCACGCCTGCCGCGCCGAGTCGAAAAGCCTTCATCGCGTCCGTGATTTGAACTTGCAGCACATGCACCACCGGGAAGGCCTGAAATTCCCGCGCCACGCTGCGCAGCAAGGGATGGCCCGATTCATAGAAGGTATATGCACCGCTTTGGCAGAGAAAGCCGATAAGATTGGGCTGCATGGGAGATTAACAAATGCACGAATAAATAATACGCCCTTTCCACAAAAGCACTGCAGATTTTGAATTGCAGATTCGCAATGTGAAATGAGCAGTGCTTTTGAGTGTCGTCTAACAAAGCCAACCGACATTGACGCAACACAAAAACCTAAGCCAACAACATTTCGGCAGCTTTGCGCCGGTTTTTAACGTTTGCGTTCGGCGCAGCATAACGCGCTACCGCTTGCTTCAATTCGGACAGATCGGAAGATTTCAAGACATAAGCCTCGGCGCCCCACGTGCGAAAATCATGGCGCCATTGCTCATACGCCGTGTTGATGATAATCGGCACATGCTGCCGGCGGGCGAGCAATTCATCCATCAAAAGATGCCAAGGCATGTCGGGCAGCCTAAGGTCCATCACAACTGCGTCTATCTTCTCCTGCTCCAACAGATTCAAGGCTTCGTTGCCGGTTCCGACCTCCAGAATTTCGTACCCATCCAATTCCAGTTCGAGACGATAGAGCAGACGGAGATGGGCCTCGTCGTCAACAATAAGCACGCGTGCCATCGGTCTACTCCGGTTGGATGTTTGATAACGGTGACGAGAAAAGCTCTGAAAATGTATTTTACCCGTTGCGATTCAAAACCGCAATTGCCGGCGAAAGCACAAAACGCATTGACGCAAGCCGGCGTACGCCAATTCATGGTTTCGGGCTTTTGGCCGCAAGCAGTTGCAGCAAAATAGTACTGGCATATTCGAGGCTCACGGTGCCCGAGTTTACGACGATATCGTAGGCGCGTGGGTCATCCGGCTTGCTGTGAAAATAGTGTTGAAAAAAAGCCTCCTGCTCGTGGTCATGCGCCAGAAGTTGCTGTAGCGCGTGTTTCTCCGAGAGGTTTTCCTCGCGCATCAGTTTTTTCATGAGCATCTCC
>JABWAN010000877.1 GCA_013361015.1 Candidatus Zhuqueibacterota bacterium
CTTGATTGATGACAAGGTAAAGTGTTTGTTCCGGTTTGAGATAAGAACCCGCGAGCGTGGGGAAATCATTTGTCAAAGGCACGTGCAGTGCGCAGGGGAAGTGACCTGCACAAAAGCTTTGCCATGGGCGCGTATCGATGATTGCGGCGTGCTCATGCGCGAGCGACCACAGTTCGTTTGCGCTCATCTCGCGAGGCCGAGGCAGCTCACCTAAAAGCGCCGGGCCGTATTTGTTCTCATGCTTCAGGCGCCCGAAATAATACGGCGGCTCCAACTGCCCTTCGAGAATTTCTTCGATGAAAGTGTCTGCGTTTCCAGACGCCGCCAATAGCGAGGCGTTGAAGAGTTTTTCATAACCGACTGTGGATTGCAGTACCGATCCCAACGCTTTGCCGCAAAAACTGCCGGAGCCATGGCCGGGCCACAACTGTAAATAATCTGGCAATGAATTGAAGCGTTGCAACGAATGATAAAGCGTGGCCGCAGAGGTTCGCGCGACGCCCATTTGCCCCGCCGCGGTTTCGAGCAAATCCGGACGGCCGACATCCCCCACGAATACAAAGTCGCCGGTGAGAATGCCCATCGGCTTATGCGCGCCGCCGCCGTGATCGGTCACGAGAAAGCTCAAATGCTCGGGCGTGTGCCCGGGCGTGTGGAGAGCTTGCAGCTCGATCATGCCAACTTTAAAGCGATCACCCTCTTTCAAAAATTGATGGGTGTAACTGCCGCCGCCGTTTCTTTTATCTAACCAAAGATATTTCCAATTCGCATCACCTTCATCGGAGAGATAAAGCTGCGCATTGGTCTTTTCAGCCAGTTCACGCGCGCCGGAAAGAAAATCCGCATGAATGTGCGTTTCCGCGATCGCGGTAATGCGCAGGCCTTCCTTACTAGCAAGATCGAGATAACGCTGCACCTCGCGCTCGGGATCAACCACGAGCGCCTCGCCGGTGCGCTGGCAACCGATGAAGTACGAAGCCTGTGCGAGTTTTTCATCATACAAAAGGCGAAAGAGCATGAGCTGGTTCCTAAATGCTGGTTGCTAGTTGCTGGTCGTTGGAGCAAACGACCAATGACTAACGACTAATGGCCAACAACTCACTTCTTTTTGATTAAGAAATGCCATTCACCCGTTTCGCCTTTGTGCAGGGCGAGCAATTCATTCTGCGTTTGTTTCGCCCACGCCGTAACGTCCAACTCCGAGCCGGGGTCGGTGCTGATCATTTCCAAAATCTTTCCGCTCTCCATGCTCTTGAGGGTTTTGGTAGTCTTGACCAAAGGCATCGGGCATTTCAAGCCGGAACAGTCGAGGATTTTATCGGGGGTGTATTCCGCCATGAGGCGCTCCTTTGTAAAGTTGACGGCCCTGCGCAAAGGTCTTCATCCTTCGCATGGATTTGGCTCAAGCTTCCAACGGCTGAAAGCCATGGCCCAGCACTTCTTGCGCGGGCATGACGATGACGAACGCGCGCGGATCCTCAGCGCGCACTGCGGCTTTGAGTGCTTTGACTTCGTTCACGGTGGTTGCGACCACGAGCACTTCGCGTTCCTGTTGCGCGTGCATGCCTTGTCCATGCAGCCCGGTGACGCCACGTTTGAGTTCGGTCATGATCTTTTGCGCGACGGCTTGGGGTTGCGATGAAATAATGATACACAATAATTGTTGCCGGCGCCTTCTCCAAATGCGCGCAAAGTCACGGCGAATCGCAGCGCCTTGTGCGGCGGCGTCTTTGACTTCCAACGCTTCCCAAATTCGGCTGAGAATCGGAATTTCGCCGGAGCGCGGCAGCACTTCGCCCGAGGCTTGTTGCAGACCCGCAGTACCCAATCCGATAATAAAAAGGATACCGTTAAAAACGAGTCCGGCGATAAAAATAAACCGGCCGGAAAGCGGACCCAAGGCCAAGCGCGCTATAAATTCTTCAAAGGAAGAAGTGGGGTGTGGATGAATCACGCATTTGAACACCCAAGCGAGTCCGAGCACGAGGTAAATCCACATGTAGTTGCGGCGAAAACGGCGGCCGAAGGCTTCCCACATGCTGATGGGATACTCCGGCGTTTGCAGCGATTCGGAAAGATCTTCGGCCCAATTAGGGCGCGGCGCGAAGGGTGGCACGAGCATGTTGCCGAAAAAATCCGTCTCCATTAAACGCGTGCGATGCGCCCACAACTCATAATAGCGATAACGGCGCGCTTCGATCCACAAAAAGATGGTGACGAGCAGGGTATTGAGAATGATGGCGGCATAATGATGAGAAGGGTCGGAAAGTGAAAAAGAAATGCCCGCACCCGCGGTGATCACGGCCCAGTTCGTGGTGTTGTCGAGGCGTTGGCGCCACACGTTTGAACGTTGAATTTCGGCGCGATAGTAATGCACCATCGCGGTGTTGAATTCCGCCGGCCGCATTTCATAGCCGCGGAATTTCCACACCGGCTCGCTCGCGTCGCGCGCAGCGGAATTATCTGCATGGGAAGACGGTGTTGCGGTTGCTGGTTTCGTTTTAGGCATCTTGCTCCCTCACATTGTTATACAAAAACGGGGGCAAGATAGTCAAGCGCGTATTAAGTTGCAACCGGTGATTGTGAAGCGAAAAGCAAAAAGGCGAAGAGCTTGCTTCATATGCTCTTCGCCTTTTGCAGTGGAGCGTTCTTCGCCTCGTGCAAACGCTCCATCTTACAGTGCAGACTTCTTCTTGAGCACTGGCGTTGTCGCCCAGCGCCTCAAAAGCTGCATGCGATCTAACCAAGCCGGGACTATTTCATGAGCACGAGCTTGCGCTGTGCCGTGAAATCTCCGGCTTTGATTACGTAGAGATACATGCCGCTCGTCACGCGTGCGCCGCGCGCATCAGTCGCATCCCATGCCACATCGTGTCTTCCCGCCTCCAGCGCACCGGCAACCAGTTGCTTCACCAACTGCCCATTCATGTTATAAATCGCCAGACGCACTTCACCCGCTTTCGTCAAAGCAAAGCTGATGGTCGTGCTGGGATTGAACGGATTCGGAAAATTCTGTTCCAGTGCAAACGCCTCGGGAACCTGCCCTTGCGGAGCATCCACAGAAGATACGCTTGCAGCTCTGAAGGTGAATGTGTCCGTACTGGCAACGGTAAATTCAGCGTCGCTGACGCGGACCAGCCACTGATAAGCAG
>JABWAN010000878.1 GCA_013361015.1 Candidatus Zhuqueibacterota bacterium
CGATGAACGGCCTGCCGCAACTCACCGAAGTGCGCTCGATTTCCAAATTCGGTTTGAGCGTCATCACCGTCGTGTTCGAAGATGACGTTGATATTTATTTCGCGCGCCAGCTCGTGCTCGAACGTTTGCAAAGCGCGCGCGAATTGCTGCCGCCCAATATGCCGGAGCCGGAGATGGGACCGGTCACCACGGGCATGGGTGAAATCTATCAATACTTTCTCGAAAGCGACAGCCTCGATTTAATGGAGCTGCGCAGCCTGCAAGATTGGGCGATCAAACCGCAATTGCGCACCGTGCCCGGCGTCACCGAAGTCAACAGCTTCGGCGGTTTGGTGAAGCAATATCAAATTCTCGTTTCGCCGGAAAAGCTATTGAGCTACGGTCTCTCGCTCGCCGAAGTTTTCACGGCGGTTGAAAACAACAACAGTGTGGTCGGCGGCAATTTTATCGAGCATGCTTCGGAGCAGTACATCATTCGCGGCGTCGGGCGCGCGCAGACGATGAGCGACTTGGAAAATATCGTCGTCAAAACCATGAACGGCACGCCGATTTATGTAAAGAACGTCGCCGAAGTCACCACCGGCGCAGAAGTGCGGCAAGGCGCGGTGGTGATGCAAGGCCGCGGCGAAGTTGCGGCGGCGATTGTCATGATGCTCAAAGGCGAAAACAGCCGCGAGGTGATTGCCCGTGTCAAAACCAAAATCGAAGAGATCAACAAAACGCTGCCGCGCCACGTGAAGATTCATCCGTATTACGATCAAACGGATTTGATCGAGAAAACGATTAAGACCGTGCGCACGAATCTCTTCGAAGGCGGCGTGCTCGTCATCGTCGTGCTTTTCATTTTTCTCGGTAATATTCGCGCAGCGTTGCTGGTGGCCTCGGTGATTCCGCTGTCAATGCTGTTCGCATTCATCGGTATGAAGTGGCGCGGCCTCTCCGCCAATCTCATGAGCCTCGGCGCGATTGATTTCGGCATGATCGTCGATGGCGCGGTGGTGATGGTTGAAAATATCATGCGGCGGCTCAGCCACGCCAATCCCGATGAGAAGCACGAGCACGTCATCGAAAGCGCGGCCAAAGAAGTGGCGCGGCCCGTGCTGTTCGGCGTGCTCATCATCATCGCGGTTTACATGCCCATTCTCACGCTGCAAGGCATCGAAGGCAAAATGTTCACGCCAATGGCGATGACCGTCGGCTTCGCACTGCTCGGCTCGCTCTTTCTTGCGCTCACGTTCATGCCCGCTGCGGCGCGTTTTATTCTTCCCAAAGAAATAAAACACCGTGAAGTTTTTATCGTGCGCTGGCTGCACAAATATTACACGCCCGCGTTGGAAAAAGCTCTGCATCACAAAGGCAAAATGCTCGTCGCGGCTCTCATCATTTTATTCGGCTCTTTCGCCCTTGTGCCGTTGCTCGGAACCGAGTTCATTCCCGAACTGGATGAAGGCGCAATTTTGGTGCAGCCGATTCGCATGCCGAGCATCAGCCTCACCGAGTCCATCGAGATCGACAAGCAGGTGCAGAAGATCATTATGCAATTTCCCGAAGTCGAGTTTGCTGTTGGCCGCCTCGGCCGTCCCGACATTGCCACCGATCCGATGGGCGTGAATCTCAGCGACATTTATGTGACGCTCAAGCCGCACAGCGAATGGAAAACGGCAAAAACCAAAGAAGAGCTTGTCGAGAAAATGGTGGAAGAGCTGCAGCAGATTCCTGGCGTCAATTACAACATGACGCAGCCGATTGCCATGCGCGTCGACGAGCTGGTCTCCGGCGTCAAGTCCGACCTCGCGATCAAACTGTTCGGCGACGATCTCGATGCGCTCAAAAAGAAAGCCGATGCGATTGCCAACGTCGTGCGCGAAATCTCCGGCGCTGAAGACGTGAGCACGGAGCAAATCGCTGGACAAACGTATCTCAATATTTATATCGACCGCGCGGCTATCGCGCGTTACGGCCTCAACGTGGCCGAGGTGCAGAGCGTCATCGAAATCGCCATCGGCGGCAAAGTCGCGTCGGAAATTTTTGAAGGCAATAAGCGCTTTGCCGTGGTCGTGCGTTATCCTGAAAACAAGCGCAACGACATCGCGCCCATCGAACGCTCCCTCGTGCATTTGCCAAGTGGGGGCGCGATACCACTCTCGCAAATCGCGCGCGTCGTCGCCGAAGAAGGGCCAGTGCAAGTCAGCCGCGAATTTGGCCAGCGCCGCATTGCTGTTGAATGCAACGTGCGCGGTCGTGATATCGGCAGTTTCGTCGGCGAGGCCCAGCGTCGAATTGCAGAAGAAGTACAACTGCCTTCCGGCTATTATCTCACGTGGGGCGGCCAATTTGAAAATCAGCAGTCTGCAACACGCCGATTGATGGTCGTGCTGCCGCTTTCGATCTTCATCATCTTCGCGCTGCTCTACACCACATTCGGCAATTTCCACCATTCGCTTTTGATTCTCGCCAATTTGCCGTTTGCGTTCAGCGGCGGCATTTTCGCATTGTTGATTCGCGGCTTGCACATCAGTGTCTCCGCGAGCATCGGCTTCATCGCGCTCTTCGGCGTCGCGGTGCTCAACGGCGTCGTGCTGGTGACCTACATGAATCAACTGCGCGCGCAAGGCATCTCCGTACCTCTCGCCGTCGTGCGCGGCGCTTCGGAGAGATTGCGTCCGGTGCTGATGACCGCGCTCGTCGCCATGCTCGGCTTCATTCCGATGGCGCTCTCGCACGGCACTGGCGCAGAGGTGCAGCGCCCGCTGGCAACCGTAGTCATCGGCGGTTTGGTGACTTCGACGTTGTTGACGCTGTTTATTTTGCCAGTGGTGTATCAATGGATGGAGGCACGGCGGGAACTATAAATCCCCACAAGGATGACCACTGAGTAGTCTAAAAGCTTGGAGACAAAGAATACTCAATTACACGACGTGAGCTCTTTTGATAATTCAAGCAGGTACGTTTGTGCCACACCACGCTGCAGATGCGGATGTGCAAACTGATTTCTGTAGCCTCTTAAGCATCCGTAACAAGTGGTTTCGGGCGCACACCCACAATGACCATCAACGCGATCAAGTGCGGCCTTGAGACAATTGAAAAGTATCTGCATGTCTTCTAACCGCGCCACCAATCCGGCGCCGCCAGGAACATTGTCGTATAGTAT
>JABWAN010000879.1 GCA_013361015.1 Candidatus Zhuqueibacterota bacterium
ATCGACAAACTCTCGGATCGCGTTGCGCATTGGATCACGCAGGACGAGCCGCAATGTTATCTTGGCTTCGGGCATCAAACCGGCGAGCATGCGCCCGGCTTGCAATTGGGCTTTGCCGAAGTCTTGCGTGCATGCCATCATTCTTTGCTCGCGCACGGCAAATCCGTGCAAGTCATTCGCAGTCGCGCGCAGCAAAAGCCCCTCATCGGCGCTGCGCCCGTCGGCGTGATTCGCATGCCTGCCTCGACGAGCAACGAAGACCTCGCCGCAGCGCGCGCTGCAACCTTTGCCATTACGGGCAAAAATTGTTGGAGCAACACGTGGTTCGGCGACCCCATGGTCTTCGGCCATTATCCCGAGGAGGGGGTGAAGCTCTTCCACAAGGAAATGCCGGAAGTGCGCAACGGCGATATGGAAACCATTTGCCAGCCGCTGGATTTTTACGGTACGAATATCTACTTCGCTGAGACCGTGCGCGCTCAAACTCCCCCCTTGCGGGGGGCCGGGAGGGTGTCATTGATTGATGCGAGTGAAGCCGATCCTCATGAGAACACCCCCCTGACCCCTCTCAAGGGGGGGATACATTTTGAAACGATCTCCACACTCGCCAATCCCGAATTGACGACCATGAGTTGGCAAATCACACCCGAGGCTTTGTACTGGGGCCCGCGCTTTTTATATGAACGCTACCAACTGCCCATCGTCGTCACGGAAAACGGCATGGCCAATTGCGATTGGATTCATCTTGATGGGAAAGTGCACGATCCTCAGCGTATTGATTTTCTCACGCGCTATTTGCGCGCGTATCATCGCGCCATTGCGGAGGGCGTGGTGGCGAAGGGTTATTTTGTGTGGTCGGTGTTGGACAATTTCGAATGGGGCCACGGCTATCGCCAACGCTTCGGACTCATCTACGTCGATTATCAAACACAGCAACGCGTGCTCAAAGATTCCGCGCATTGGTACAAACAGGTGATTGCTTCACACGGAGAGATTTTAGATTCGAATTAGTCTCTTCAAATGTGCTTCATACAAGAATTTTAGCCACAGAATCATACGGAAACACACAGAAAAAATCCGTATCAGCGCTGTTCTGAAAAGTAATTCTGTGTTCTTCTGTGTGATTCCGTGGCAATTTTGCTTTTGGGTTGCAATCTGTCCGCGTTATGCGTTTAGTTTTAAGCTTTCCGATAGTGAAAAGAGTTTCTCACTGCCACTCCTCCTCCGCGAGCTCACCCTCTTTGCCTCAACCACCTCGCCATGAGCGGCACGCGCATGCGCCACTCTCCGTTTGCTTCTTCCATTAACAAACGCCGGCGCAGCGAAACGTACAGCGCTTCCTCGCCCGGCAAGGGCTGCGTCTCGCGGCTGCGGAACGCGGAGAGATATTCCCACTCCCCCGGCAAAGTGGATTCGCCGCGCAGGGGTTGATAGAGCACATTGTGGCCGCTGACAATGGCTTTGTTCAATGCGCGTTCGAATAGCTCGTCGTCCACTTGGCGTTTATCTTCGTCATTGATCACATCCACAATGGTTTCGGCGATGAGCTGCACCAAATGCGGCCAGCCGCCGGCCTCGTGCTGAATGCGTTCGATGCCATTCTCGCCCCAAAACCCCGGCTCAAACCGCGGCCGCTTGGACTCGTCTTTGAATAACGGCGAATATTTGAGCGGCTCGGTGAGCAACAGCCGCGTCTCTGCCATGGTAAACATCGGCACTTCAATCGTGCGCGCGCTCACGAGATACGAGGGCCACTCTGCATGTTTGAGTTCCGTGATCTCATGGCTGCCGCTGAAGATCCATGTAATACTGCGATGCGTTTGAATGGATTCGCGAATGGTCGCGAGCAAGTCTTCGGGAAAAACTTTCTCGCCGATCTTGCGGTCGAGGTTTTCGTATTCGTCAATGGCGAGGAGTACGCGCTTGTTGGTTTCATGCAAGTGGGCATTGTAATCCGAAAGCGCGCGTATAAAGCTGGAAAGATCGGTCGTCGCACTGGCCGCAGCAGAGGGTTGTTGAACGACCGCAGAAAGTTTTTGCACGAGATGACTCAACAATGCTTGGAGCGAAGTAGAAGCTTGCGGGTCTTGCATGGAAATAAATACCGGAATAACGGTATCCGACAAGAAGCCATTGAGATTGCCCAAGATCGTGGACTTGCCCATGCGCCGCCGACCATAGAGCACTAGACCGGGACAGCCGGTGCTGAGCATAATTTGTTTATCCAGTTCGCCGACGACGCCATAGCGCGGCACAAAAGCCTCCTGCTCACGATTGACCGGGTCACCGGCGCGAAACACCACCGGGCTAGTTTCTTTGGTTAAAATGGCCTGCGCCTCTTGCACTTGCTTTTGCGCGATTTCCAACCAATGGGTCGCGGCTTGGCGAAACTCGCTCACCAACGGTTCAGAAAAGCCGCCAATTTGATGACGAAAGTTTTCAATGCGTTCACGCAGCATCTGGGCAATCGGTTCGCGGAGCACGGGACGATTAACCGTATTCAACCGCATTTGTATTCCGGCAATTTCACCCACCATTTCACGCAGGCGGGGCGTTTGCGCGAGAAACCCCTTTTTGCCTTCGGGCAACGGCGCCAATAGCGTCGCCAATTTTGTTAGATCCTTTTCATGTGCAGCCTGATGTGCGAGGAAAATGGTTTGCGCCATTAATGCTGCATGTCTCTGACTAGGGTAACTTTGAATCAGCCGCTCAATCTCTCGCTTGCCAATTTCCGGCGCATGTTCGGCATAAGCCACCAGTAGTCGATCCAGCCCCGGAAATGGAGCCAGACACAAGTCATCCCACGCCACTGGATGATATGGATAAAGGCGGCCATGCATTTTAGGCCAAACTAGCCACCAATACAAAGGATGATAATAGACTCGCAATAAGGAGATAATAAAAGCGATTCCAACAGCGATTCCAGCGGCAATTCCAATGGCGATTCCAATGGCGATTCCAATGGCGATTCCCACAGCGATTCCCACAGCGATTCCTACGACGATTGCACGAGTGACTCCACCGGCAATTCCACCGGCGATCCCACCGGCAATTCCCACAGCGATCCCAACGGCGATCCCAACATCGATTCCAAAGACGATTCCACTGCCAATCCCAAAGGCGATTCCACCGCCGATTCCAAAGGCGGTTC
>JABWAN010000880.1 GCA_013361015.1 Candidatus Zhuqueibacterota bacterium
TCTTCCGAAAAAATGTTTGCAATCAAACATGATTATCGTCTCGGCGTCTTTGTCGAGCACAACACGACACCGCGCCGGCGCGGCTGTGGCTCTTGTATCTTTCTTCATATTTGGGGTACGCCCATAGCACCGACCAGCGGCTGCACGGCCATGGCTCCAAACGAAATGGAAGCGATCATAACCTGGCTGCGCGCCGATGCCCAACCGACGCTGGTGCAATTGCCGCAAACAGAATATGCTCGTTTGCGGGTAGTGTGGCAGTTGCCTGAAATAGAATGATTGAAATTCTTTCGATTCCGGGTGCCATAAAATCCATACTTCGATGAACGAACCAAAAACAACTTTCAACCCTTTCCCCGGCCTTCGCCCGTTCGAGGCGCATGAGAATCACCTCTTCTTCGGGCGCGAGGGACAGAGCGACGAGTTGCTCGCGCGCTTGCGGCGACATCGTTTTCTCGCCGTGGTCGGCACCTCGGGCAGTGGCAAATCCTCGCTCGTGCGCGCGGGTATGCTGCCGGCCTTGCACGGCGGCCTTATGAGCAAAGGCGGCTCGCATTGGCGCATCGCGGTCTTTCGCCCCGGCAATGCACCGATTGCAAACATGGCTTATGCGTTGAACGAGGCCGAAGTGTTTGCCGCGCAACGCAGCCACGCACAAGTGGAGCAGCGCTTCACGGAGACCACGCTGCGCCGCGGCAAAATGGGCCTCATTGAGGCCGTTGAAGAAGCGCGCTTAGCGCAGCACGAAAAAGTCCTGTTGGTGATTGATCAATTCGAAGAGCTGTTTCGTTTCAAACAAGCTTCGGCTTCTATTGAGGGGGAGAATGAGGCCGCGGCGTTCGTGAAACTTTTCCTCGCCGCGGCCCAGCCGGAAAGATTGCCCATTTACGTCGTGCTCACGATGCGCTCGGATTACCTCGGCGACTGCGCGCAATTTCGCGATCTGCCGGAGGCGATCAACGACAGCCAATATTTGATTCCACGCATGACGCGTGATCAACGCCGAGCCGCGATCACCGGACCGATTGCGGTTGGCGGTGCACGCATCACCCCGCGGCTCGTGAATCGCTTGTTGAACGACGTTGGTGACAATCCCGATCAGCTTCCGATACTTCAGCATGCGCTCATGCGCACTTGGGATTACTGGGCGCGACATCATGGCAATGGCGAACCGCTCGACCTTGCCCACTACGAGGCGATCGGCGCAATGTCGAACGCGCTCTCCGTGCATGCGGACGAAGCCTATCATGAGCTGCTCTCTCCGCGCAGCCATGTCGTTGCAGAAAAGCTCTTTAAAGCGCTCACAGAAAAAGGCGAGGACAATCGCGAGATTCGCCGCCCCACCTCGTTGCGAGAAGCCTGCGCGCTTGCGGAGGCAGATGAGAAAGAAGTCACGCTGGTGGTCGATACTTTTCGCAAACCCGGCCGCACGTTTTTAATGCCGCCGGTGGAAGTGCCTCTCCGCAGCAACACGCTCATTGACATTTCGCATGAAAGCTTGATTCGCAATTGGCAGCGTTTAAAAGCTTGGGTGGAGGAAGAAGCGCAGTCCGCGCAAATTTATCGCCGCCTCGCGGAAACCGCGGTTTTGAGTAAAGCCGGGCAAGCGGGGTTGTGGCGCGACCCGGATTTGCAAATCGCTTTGCAATGGCAGAAAGAAAATCGCCCCAATGAAATTTGGGCGCAGCGTTATCACAGCGAGTACTCGAGTGCGATCTCTTTCCTGCAACAGAGCCAGGTCGCGCGCGACGCAGAGCTTGCGGAGAAGGAAGCGATTCGACAGCGCGAGTTGCAGCAAGCACAGGCATTGGCAGAAGAGCAACGCAAACGCGCGGAGGAACAGACCAAAGCGGCCAAACGATTGCGCCGCCGGGCCGTGATTTTGGCGCTGGTCGGACTCGTTGCGGTGCTCGCGGCGGCATATGCCTTTTCTTTATCTGCAAGATTGGTGAAAGCCTATGGCACGGTGGAAAAAATGACCGCGGAAGCCGACAGCATTCGAGCAGTCGCGAACAATGCTAAAGTGGCGGCGGACAGTGCCGAAGCCGCAGCGCAACGTGCGGTTGCTCTGGCCAAAGAAAAGGTGGATGAGGCCGCGCGCCAGTCCCGGAATGCAGAGCGCTTGCAGCAACTCGCGGCGGGATTGCGGCGCGAGGCAAATCGGCTGGTTCTTCGCGCCGATAGTCTCAAGGGCGTCGCGGCGCTAGCAGCCGCGCGCGAACGTGACGCCAACGTGAGGGCAGATAGTATTCTACTCGAGGCGGAGTTATCGCAAAAAGAGGCGGAGCGCTTGCGGCGCGTCTCCGCGTCGTTGTTTCTTGCCGCGCAGGCGCCGTTTCAAGAAAATGATACCCTGGCCGTGGTGTTGGCGCATCAAGCATATCTTTTCAACGAAGAGGCCCGTGGCAACGTTGACGCCGAGGTTTATGAAGCGCTGCGCGGCTCGCTCAATCGGCCGCGGTTCAAATCTCAAAGCGGCGAATATGAATATGCCGGCGGGCCGGATACTTTGCGTGGTCACAGAGATTGGGGCCGGGCCGTCGCCTTTCGTCCGTCCGGCCCAATGGTGGCCTCGGGCAGTGCGGACAGCACGATCAAACTTTGGCATGTGTCGAATCGGAAAAAAGAAAATTTGCAGATCGATACCTTGCGCGGCCACAATGCGAGTGTGCGGACCCTGGCATTCAGCCCGAATGGCCGCCAACTCGCCTCCGGCAGCGACGATCACACGGTGCGCTTGTGGGAGATCGATAACCTCCGCGCGGCGCCGCGTGTATTCACGGGGCATCGCAATTGGGTTTGGACGGTGGCCTTTAACCCCGAAGGCAGCGTGCTCGCTTCCGGCAGTTTGGATAGCACGATCATCGTCTGGCCGCTCACGAGCAATGATGCACCGCAAGTACTGCGCGGCCATCGTGGCAGCGTGAGAGCTATTGCGTTTAGTTTTGAAAAGAGAGCCAGCCGGTGGCTGGCTTCGGCGAGTGTGGATAGCACGGTCCGGCTGTGGGATTTGCAGAATCCGCAACAGGAGACGAAAATTTTTCGGCAGAACGCGCGCGCACGGGCCGTGGCCATTAGTCCGAACAATCAGTGGCTGGCAGTTGGTGATGACGACGCCAAAGTTTGGGTTTGGAGCTTGGACAATTTGAA
>JABWAN010000881.1 GCA_013361015.1 Candidatus Zhuqueibacterota bacterium
TGGGCGCATTTTTGAGGAAGGTTATTTGACCCTCAAGGCCCACCTCGAAGGGCATCTTCCCGGCAAAACGCATCTGTCGGAGATCGCGCCCAATGTGGCGTTCGATCTTTTTGAGAAAGACGTCAGCTTGCGCTTGCAGACCGCAACGGACAGTGAGCTGGCCACACTTGCGGGTGGATTGTCGTTGCTCTCTACCACAGTGACGATCAGCCCGTTCATTGGTTTGCTCGGCACGGTGTGGGGCGTGATGTATACGTTTCTCAGCATCGGGCAAGCGGGCAGCACGGAACTGACGGTCGTGGCGCCGGGTATTGCCGAAGCTTTGATTGCAACCATTGCGGGTTTGGCCGTGGCGATTCCGGCTTTGGCGTGCAATAATTTTTTGTCTGCGCGCTTGGCGAAAATCGAAGACAACTTTGCGCGCTTCAATACCGAATTGAACATTTATTTCACCCACAATTGGCACCGTGAAAAAGCGAAGATCGGAAGTCGTCTCGGAAATCAACGTGACGCCGCTCGTTGACGTGATGATGGTTTTGCTCATCATCTTTATCATTTCCGCGCCGCTCATGCGTTCGGGCACGAAAGTCGTGTTGCCCAAAGCCGTGGTGCGCGAAACACAGTCGCAGCGCGCCACGCTCGTAACGGTCGATCGCAGCGGGCAAGCGTTCGTGAACGGCGAAAGAGTGGCGCTCACGGAAATCGGCGGAAGGGTATCGGCGTTGGTTGCGCGTGCGCCCGAGTTGCCGGTGTTGATTGAAGGCGACACGGAGGCGGAGTACGGCAAAATCGTTGCGGTGATGGATATGGTGCGACAGGCCGGCATTCAGAACGTGAGCTTGGTGCTGGAACCGATGAGCAAATAGCCGAAACGTTCATGAGATTGCAGAGCACGAATCGAACATGCACAAGCTTAAAAAAAGAGCTGTCATCATTTCCGCCGCCGGCCATGTGCTTATCCTAATTCTGCTTTTTCAGCTCGGTCATTCGCAAACGATCAAGAGCAGTTTGCCGCGCACCATCTCGGCGACGCTCTTGCAAAAAGGCCCGGCGGGATTGCCCAAGCAAATGGGCGCGCCAAGTGAAACGCCCGGCGCCGCACCACCGGCTCCGGCCAAAAAGAACACTCCGCCGCCGCAAAAATCTTCGGTGAAAGAAACGCCCAAGCCGGAATCGAAGACCACCGTACCCGCCAAAAAAGCCAAGCCGGAAAAACCTCAAGCCAAACCGAACAAGAGTGTGCCCACGGAAACACCAAGCAGAAATCCCTTTGCCAAAGGTGGCGGCGGCGCGAACGCGGAACAGTCTCCGAACAAATCCGGTGGGGGTGGCGGCACTTCGCCATACGGCGGCAAAACCGGCACGGGCGGCGGCGGGATGCGTCTCGATGCGCCGGAGTTCCCGTTCCCGCATTATCTCGCGCTGTTGCAATTTCGCATTGAGAGCCAGTGGCGGCCGCCGTATGCCGGGCAGGGCGAGTATTTGGCCACGGTGCATTTTGTGGTTGATAAAAACGGCAAACTGCTCTCGACGGAATTGGAGAAGTCTTCCGGCGTGTTTGCGTTTGATCAAGCCGCTTTGCGTGCGGTGCAAAGCGCGAATCCGCTGCCGGCTCTGCCAGAGGGCGCAAAGCTCGACAACAATCAACTCGGCGTGCATTTTGACTTTGTAGCGAACTGGTGAGTTAAACCAATTCGAGTTTACACTCGTCTTATTCATCACACGAACGCGCCGCAGCCCATCAAGCAAAATGACGACTGGCAAAACAATTCTTGCGAGCGATCTTTCGGGAAATGATTTGTGCAGAGACAGAAGCAAAAGGTTTTGTTTCGTTGGTGATTAAAAACTTTCAGAATTTTATTCTGAAAAACTAAGGCGCAAAATTTTATAAGATGAAAACCCTCGGACTTTTGTTCATCACGCTTTGCTGCATTTCAAATAAACTCGCCTTCGGTCAAAGCGAAGTTCATTTGCGTGTGGAGACCTCTTCGTTTTCGCGCATTCCCGTTGAGCTGAAAGACTGTACGCCGCGGCAACAAGCGAGCGTGATGGATGCGAAGAAGGTGCTCGATATTTTGGACAACGATTTGTGGATGTCCAGCGTCATTGCCTCGTTTCGTTCGGATGAGCAGCTCGGCGATTCCAATTCGCCGTGGCTGGAATTGGCAAGCCGCGGGCCGACGGAGCCGTTTCGCCTTGCGGTGCATCCGCAAGTCACCGTGAGCGGAACGGAGTTGGTTCTGGAAGCGAAGCTGGTGGATAGCCGCTCCAATGTCACGATTGCGAATAAAAACTATCGCGGTTGCCGCGCGAACTTGCGCGTGCTCGTGCATGCGTTGGCGGACGACATAGTAAACGTGCTCACCGGCCAAACCGGCCTCGCGCAAAGCCGTATCATGTTCACGTCCGAAGCGCTGAAGGCCAAAGAAATTTTTGTGATGGATTATGACGGCACCAACATTCGGCAGCTCACCAAAAACGGCAGCTTGAATCTCACTCCCGCATGGGCGCCCAATGGCCTGATGGCGGCCACCACCTCTTATCAAACCGGCACACCCGATTTGTTCCTGGTGGATGCGCTTTCCGGCAAGACGGTTTATCATTACAAACAAGTCGAACTGCAAACCGCGCCGGCGTGGTCGCCGGACGGCAAATACCTCGCGTTTTCTTCCACACACGAAGGCAATGCCGAGATTCATGTGATGAATGTGAGCACGAAAAAAGTGCAGCGTCTCACGATTCATCCCGCGGTGGATTCTTCGCCGAGTTGGTCGCCGACCGGGCGCGAACTCGTCTTCACTTCGGATCGCTTGGGCAATCCGCAATTGTTCGTGATGGATGCGGAGGGCGGCAATCTGCGGCGCTTGACGTATTACGGCGAATACAATGATTCACCGGCATGGTCGCCGCGCGGCGATAAGATTGCATACGTCTCGCGTGTTGAAGGCCGCTTCAATATTTTGACCTGTGACGTGAACGGCGAAAACGTCGAGCAATTGACCACAAGCGGCAGCAACGAAGACCCCTGCTGGTCGCCCGACGGTTATCGCATCGTGTTCAGTTCGTTGCAAGGCGGCCAGCGCGATCTTTACACGATGGAGTGGAACGGCGAAAACCTGCGCCGCCTCACGCATCGC
>JABWAN010000882.1 GCA_013361015.1 Candidatus Zhuqueibacterota bacterium
GTAACAATCCGCGAGCTCTTGATAAACCAAAGAGCGCTCGCGAAAATAACCGAGGCGCAGACCTTCCACTTTAATACTGCCGCGAATCTGTTCGATCTGATGCGCGGCGCGTTGATACCAAATCCGCGCCGATGCGTAGTCTTCCAACCCCTTATAAGCCATGCCGAACCCGATGCCGAGGCTCACGAGCAAACCGGCGTCGTTAAGCTCGTTTACTTGCGGGTAAAGCTCCTGCAATCTTGGAATGATCTCCGCAAAATTCTCCGTCACGGTGATTTCCAAATTGATCAACTCGCCGAGATACCAAAGGCGATAGCGATCGGCGCGCATGGCGGCGGCATCTTGCAATGCGCGGGTGTACCATGCGCGCGCGGATTGATATAGGCCCTCGCCTTTGTAGGTATCCGCAATTTTGGCCATGTAATTGTGGCATTCAAAACGATTGCCGTTCTCATTGAGAAAGCGCAGGTATTTTTCATACAAAGCACGCGCGCCGGCATAGTTGCCCTCGGCGAGCATGAGGTCGGCGAGCATGGCTTCGGCGCGATGCTGAAGCTCAAGATAGTGTTGCGCCTCCGCCCGTGTTTGCTGCACGAGACTCTGCGCTTCGTGGTTGCGTGCCAGCGCAAGATAAATTCGCGCCCGCTTGAGCTGCGCACGGATGAGGATTTCCGGGGCACGGCAGGCTTGCGCATACTGCTCGCTCAGCGCCAAAACTTCCAGCGCGTTTTGATAGCGCGAATTTTCATAAGGGATTTGGCTATAGTCGAGATGAAGATCGGCCAGAACCTTGGTCATGCGCATGCGTTCCGCCAGGGTAATCGCCGTGCGATACAGCGAGTCGGCGCGGGGATAATCGTTGTCCAGATAGCGCAAGTTTGCCTGCGCGTGCAAGATCTCTGGAAAATTCCAAGCGTCTGCACTCTGCCGCGCCAGAGCATGGGCGGAATCATAGCGGGCTTGGGCTAATTTGTAAGATCCCTGCCGCTGCGCAAGGAGGCCGAGTTTCAAATGAAAACGAATTTGCCCTTCCCGATTTTCACGCGCTTGCGCTAATGCCAAGCCTGCGCGCCAGATCGAATCCGCCGCCGCCAAACGCTGGGTCAGCTTCATTTGCTCATTGCGGTAGACGCACTCGCCCCAAATTTCGAGCAAACATTCCTCGCGGTTGAGATTGGCGGGCATATTGTGAAACGCAAGCAGGGCCGCGGCATACTGCTCGTTATAATATTGCAGCAAAGCCGTGGCAATCGTTCGTTGCTCTGCGGGCAAGGCGAGTGGGCGTAATTCGGCGCGAAGCGCGAGCCGGCCGGATTGTTGATGGCGAAACTCGAAGTAATCTTTTAGCAGAGTAGGACTGGGAGGCAGGTGCGCAGTCTGCAGCGCCCGTGCGAACCACTTCTCGGCTGCGGCGAAGTCGTTTGTGAACATCGCCAACTTGGCTAGCATCCACGCACTCGTGCTGGGTTGCGAAGAGTCGCGTGCTAGATTTTGAAAATAGGTTGTTGCTGCACCGCTTTCTAGGTGGACTAGTTGGCGCTCGAGCAGCTTGAGAAAGGCGCGCTCATGGCGAGGATGTGTTTCGACAAAACTTTGCAATGCTAAAATTTGCAGCGCGGGAGGAGCTTGCGCCAACGTGTCGAGCAGGTGTTCATAGGCGTTTCGCGCTTCCTGCGCGCGCGCCGAAGGGAGGCGCGACTCGGCGAGCAAGAAAATGCTCGCCGCCGCAAGAAATCCGAGGCTGAGGTTCTCAAAAGAAAAGAAGTACAATCGGAGCTTTTTCATGAGCAGCACAAAACGACGGCACAGGGCTTCCGATTCCTCGTGATTATCTTCAAGATATTGTCACGGCACTGCGTGACGATATCTCGCCTGCATCCTTTCGAGCCTTTGCACAAAATCAAGAAGCTCCCTCCTATGCCACTAGGAGCACGAGCTTGCCAGGCCGGATTCAAAATATCTTATGAATCTTGACGATCAAAATCGGTAATGGGCTAATTTGAACTCATCCCCCGGCCCCTTCTCTTAAAAAGAGAAGGGGGAGAAAAGACTTTCATGAATTGCCACTCTCCCCTTTTCTCTTCCCAAGAGAAGAGGGTCGGGAGGATGAGTTCGGAAGCGTGAAGATTATCGAATTTGAAAATCAAAATTCATTAGACGATCGGGCCGGGAGGAGTCTGCGGAGTAATCTCAACGATACAAATAATTTTTCCGGGTGCGCCGGTAAGCGTTAAAGGCTGGCCTTGATCAAAATTTGTAAGGGTCAGCGTTTGGCCCGCATCGAATTTTGTCGTGGTGACTTTGAAGTTGACATCTTCGTTTTGATCATTCGAAGCCCAAACGCTATTGGCGGCGCCGTTGCTCGAAGTGATGGCGTTCGTGGCCTCATCGAACTCAAAAGTCGATAGCACCTCGCAGTTGCAACTTTTGACGTCGCTTAAACCCACGATCGTTGCCGCCGAAATGCTGGAAGACGACCTCGCCGCACGGGAACTGTTGGCTCCCGGGCTTTCAGTTACCGGTCTGCCGTTGGTGGTCGTCATTCTAATTCTAACGACGCGTTTTCTGGCCATTGCTTTTCTCCTTTTTGGATAGATGCTGGTAGGCATGTCTAGGGCGTCCATCTTGCAATTAGTTTCGTGCTATACGAATAGTATGCGCTTGTCGATGGCACTTGCCGCAACTGCTCCACCGCCTCCCGGTGTTTTCCGGAGAAGCCATAGGCGATTCCCAAGAAATAGGCTTCGCGCTCCGCTTCCGGCAGGTGATGCTTTTGCGCCAATGAATCCGCGCGCGACAAGAGTACCACCGCCTGTTCCAGGTGCTGTACTCTTTGCGAATCAGAAAGCTCCGCATGTTTGCTCCGCGCCAACGCAAGTTGCGAGACGCCGCCATAGAACAGATATTCGCTCAACAAACCGGCGTATTCCTTTTCCGGCAAATCTTTTTGCAAATCGGAAAGCACGGGCGCAATTTTTTCCAATGTCGTTTGTGCGTTGCGATATCGGCGCAGCATGTAGTCGCTCATGGCAATGCCGAATTCGTGTTGGAAGGTTGCGAGGCTGGCGGCTTGTGTGGTGGAGGGGGAACCGCGAGTGCCGCTCACGTAGGTGTAGGGAACTTTCTCATCCC
>JABWAN010000883.1 GCA_013361015.1 Candidatus Zhuqueibacterota bacterium
CGAGCAGGAAGCGAACTCGCACTTGCAAATCATTACCACGGGCAAATACGGCGGTTTGGGCATGCGCATCGGCTCACGCGACGGTTGGCCCACAGTGGTCGATCAGCCCTTTGAAGACGACCCCGCGGGCAAAGCAGGCATTCGCGAAGGCGACCGCATCGTTGAGATCAACGGCGAGAGCACGAAGGGCGTTTCGATCAACGAAGTCGCGAACCGTTTGCGCGGTGAGATTGGCACTGCAGTCTCGATTAAAATCGGCCGCGAAGGCGAACCCGAGCCGTTGGAGTTCCGCCTCATTCGCGCGGAAATCACGGTGCTCGACGTTTCCTACTCCGGCATTATCAACAAAGAAGAGGGCGTGGGTTATATCAAGCTCTCGGGCTTCTCCAAAAATGCGGGTTATGAAATTCAACAAGCCATTACCGCGCTGAAGCAGCAGGGCTTGAAGAGTGTGATTCTCGATTTGCGCAACAACCCGGGCGGCTTGCTTGATGCCGCAGTCGCGGTTTCGGAAAACTTCGTAAAGAAGGGCGATCTCGTCGTTTCCACGAAGGGCCGCATGGAAGGCAGCGCGAAAGAATATCGCTCCGATAAAGAACCCGTGTGGGGTACGGAGCCGCTCATTGTGCTGGTGAATCAAGCTAGCGCCTCGGCTTCGGAAATCGTTGCGGGCGCGATTCAAGATTTGGATCGCGGCGTCATCATCGGCGCGCCGACGTTTGGCAAAGGCTTGGTGCAAACGGTGGTGCCGATCACGCGCGAGGCCGCGCTCAAAATCACGACCGCGAAGTATTACATTCCCAGCGGCCGCTTGATTCAAAAATCCGAGCAGCTTGCCCACAACCGCGAGCAATCGGTTATTGCAGAAGGCGAAGCAGACGGTGAAAGCAATGAAGCGAACAATCACGCCGTTGCGGAAACGAGTTTGAGTGAAGACAGCACGAAGATGTATCGCACCAGAAACGGCCGCGAGATGCACGGCGGCGGCGGCATCAAGCCCGACGTGCGCGTGGATAGCCCGCTCCTTTCCAATTATGAAGCGCAGTTGATTCGCAAATCCATGATGTTCCACTTTGCGTTGACCTACGCAAACCAACACCGCGACCTCCCGCGCGACTTCAAAGTTGATGAGACGATTCTCGGCGAATTCCGCAAATTCATCGCGGATAAAAATTTCAACTATACTTCCGAAAGCGAAGAAGTGTTGGCGCAGTTGAAAAAAGTCGCGGAAGAAGAAGGCTATCTCACCAAGCTCTCCGCGGAAATCGCCGGCTTGGAGAAAGCCCTTGCGAATGGCAAAACCGATGACTTCACGCGCAGCCGCGAGTTCATCACGCGCGAGCTGAAGAAAGAAATCGCCGCCAAACTTTTCGGCACGCGCGCCCGCGTCGAATCCGGTTTGGAAGACGATCCCGTCTTGCAAGAAGCCGTGAAGGTGCTGCGCGATCAAACGCGCTACGCGACGACGCTAGGATTGCATAAGAAGGGTTGAGATTGAATGCCCTCAATACTGTCATTCAGCAGGAATCCTTTTGAGCACTGGGAGCAGCGCCAGGTTTGAAAAAGATTCCTGCTGAGGACATCCCTTGTTGTCGTCATTCGAACGACTTCAAAGTGTTCTTGAGATTTTGCCGTAATTAGGATAAGGAATTTCCCAATGAAAACACCGGTCGTTTGAAAATATCACCTTGGCGGCGCGAGGCCATCGCTTTGAAGCCAGCTAGCTTGAAAAGATAAAGGTCAGCTAAACAAGCAAAGATGACACGTTGGTGGAGCAGCGACCCAACATAAAAAGCTGTTTCGTGGTGAGCACGTCGTTGTGCAACGGGCTTTGCGTCAAGCTAACGATAGCGCATTTTGAAGCAGAGTTTCATGAGCAAGTGTGTTCCCAAACAGAGTTGGGGAACAAGAGGAGGAAGATATTCCATCGAAAGCGGTTTTATCGCGCGGCTGTATTTTTCATTTGAGTGAATGCTCTCCGCACTGTCATTCTGAAAGAACCTTCCCTCGCACTTGGCTCACCTTATAGAATAGGCTGTGTCTCAAGCACTAGAAAAGATTCTTCCGGAATGACATTTTAGAGAGTGTTGAGTTGGTTCTCCAACTTCATCGCGATCAGCATCAAGTATCCAGCAGCGAGCAACCAGCATCAAGCAACCAGTAACCCAATAACCCAACCCCAATATAAGAGGAGAACGAAAACGATGGCAGTAGCCAAAGCCAAGAAAGTTGTTTCCAAAAAAACTCTTTCTAACAAGAAACTCGCGGCGCGTCAAAACGGTCGCGCCAAAGCCAAATACGTTTATACGTTTGGCGGCGGCTCGGCGGACGGTGCGGCGGGCATGAAAAATTTGCTCGGCGGCAAAGGCGCGAATTTAGCGGAGATGGCGCGCCTCGGCTTGCCGGTGCCTGCGGGCTTTACGATTACGACGGAAGTGTGCACGGCTTATTATGAGAATCATCGCAAGTATCCGTCGGAGCTCGCGGCGCAAGTGGAGCGCGCTTTGCGTCACATTGAAGACATCATGGGCGCGACTTTCGGCGACAAAAACAATCCGCTGCTCGTGTCCGTGCGCTCCGGCGCGCGCGCCTCGATGCCCGGCATGATGGACACGGTGCTCAATCTCGGTTTGAACGATACCACCGTGCAAGGCTTGATTGCCAAGACCGGCAACGAACGCTTTGCGTATGATTGCTATCGCCGCTTCGTGGCAATGTACGGCGACGTCGTGCTTGGCCTCAAGCCGCAACACAAAGACGAGATCGATCCTTTCGAAGAAATTTTGGAGAAGAAGAAACATGCCGCGGGCGTGCATTTCGACAATGAGCTTTCCGCCGCGCAGTTGCGCGAATTGGTGGCGGAATTCAAAACCGCGATCAAAGAACGCACGGGCCACAATTTCCCCGAAGATCCGATGAAGCAGCTTTGGGGCGCGATTGGCGCGGTGTTCGGCTCGTGGATGAACGAGCGCGCGATTGCGTATCGCAAGCTCTACGACATCCCCGCGGATTGGGGCACCGCCGTCAACGTGCAAGCCATGGTGTTCGGCAACATGGGCGAGGATTGCGGCACGGGGGTGGCGTTCACGCGCGACCCGGCAACCGGCGAAGACGTGTTCTACGGCGAG
>JABWAN010000884.1 GCA_013361015.1 Candidatus Zhuqueibacterota bacterium
TAAGTGGACCATTGAGCATGCGTTGCAGCCAGTGAAGACCTCACAAGAGGCGCCGGTCTCCACGACCTCTGCTCAGTCGCCTCGCTGAGTCTTCGAGCTTCATAGGAACGCCGGGCTTGCGTTGTACGAACGAAATATGTAATGTGAAAAGTGCTCGTTGTATCTCCAGCGCTATACGCTTTGCGCTGCGAGAGCAAGCCCGGCGACCTTATGAATGAGGGAACGATTATGATGAAGATTCCCGAATTAGAAAATTTTGTTGAGATGGAAAATCTTTTCATAGCTGCCGCGGACGGATTTCGCTTGGCGGCCACGCTGTTTCGCGCATCGCATGCAGACGCGCCTTTGGTAATCATCGCCGCGGCCACCGCGGTGAAACGAGGGTATTATGAAAAGTTCGCACGGTTTCTTGCGCAACACGGTTTTCATGCATTGACCTTCGATTATCGCGGCATCGGCGGCTCGCGGCCCGCGCGTCTCAAAGGCTTTCACGCCGAGATGCACGAATGGGGTGAGTTGGATTTGGCCGGTGTGATTGATTGGGCCACGGAATTCCTCGCGCCGCCTCAGATTTTATATGTGGGCCATAGTGTGGCCGGACAAATTCTTCCACTCGCAAAAAATCATTATCGCGTGCGCGCCGCGTATTTGGTGGCTTCACAAAGCGGCTATTGGAAACTCTGGAACGGCAAAGAGCGCATGATGGTTTTTGCGCTTTGGTATTTATCCATCCCGCTCGCCACGGCTTTGTTCGGATATTTTCCCGGCTGGATGCTGGGCAACGCGGAGGATATACCTGCGGGTGTTGCACGCGAGTGGGCGCGCTGGGGCCGCCGGACAAATTACCTTCTCAGTCACACGCGCGACACGCGAAGCAAATTTGCCGCAGTGCAAATTCCGCTCAAGTTTGTGAGCTTTACGGATGATCCATTGATCGCGCCGCAGCGCGCCGTAGCAACGCTTGCAAGCTGGTATGGCAGTGCGAACAAAGAGCAGGTACATCTTCGCCCCGACCAAATCGGCGTGAAGGCTATCGGTCATTTCGGATTTTTTCGTGAGACATTTCAGGAAACGCTGTGGCGCGATGCGATGGCGTGGCTCAAAGCGCATACATTTGCCGGCGTCGCGGCAGAAGCCTATCCTCAAACCCTTTCGTGAAAACGATGTCCGAATTATTCACCAAAACTTTTCACGTGCGCTGGGGCGATATGGACTTCAACGCGCACATGCGCAACACCGCGTATCTCGATCTCTCCGCGGACGTGCGCCTCATGTATTTTGCCGAACACGGTTTTCCGATGCGTGAGTTTGAGCGCATGCGCCTCGGGCCGGTGATTATGAAAGAAGAGCTGGAATATTTCCGCGAGCTGCGCTTGCTCGAACCCGTTACCGTGACTCTGGCGCTCGCGGGATTGAGCCGCGAGGCTTCGCGTTTTCGCATTAGAAATGACTTTTTCAAAGCGGATGGCACGCTTGCGGCTCGAGTCACGAGCACGGGAGGGTGGTTGGATTTGTCGCAGCGTAAATTGGTCGCCCCGCCGCAGAAGCTGGCGGAAGCGTTGCAGCAGTTGGCAAGAAGTGAAGACTATGAAGAAATCGCGAGAAGCGCCGTGTGACACGCAAACTGCGATGGCGCTACAGCCGCGGCATTGCGAGCTCCAATCATTCCAATAATCCGTATTTCATCGCATAGCGCGCGAGCTCGACGTCGTTCTTCAAATGCAATTTCTCATGAATGCGGTCGCGATAGGTGCGCACGGTTTTGACGCTGATGAAAAGCTCCTCCGCAATCTCATTGGCCTCCTTGCCGGAGGCGAGCAAGCGAAACACTTGAAATTCGCGGTCGGAAAGCGTCTCGTGCGGCTCCGCTTTTGCATGCGTATCCAGGCTGGAAGCCAGTTTCTCCGCGAGCGCAGCGCTGACGTATTTGCCGCCGTCATAAATTTTTTTAATGGCATTGACCAGTTCCTTGGGCGCAGTCTCTTTATTCATGTAACCCGCCGCGCCTGCCTTTAACGCGCGCACGGCAACTTGCTCTTCGGGATACATGCTGAGCACGAGCACGGGCAAGTCCGGCTGCTCGCGATGCACGTCCTTCAACACTTCCAACCCGTCGCGGCCCGGCATGCCGATGTCGAGCACAAGCACGTCCCATTCTTCCGCGGCAATTTTCTCCATCACTTCCTGCCCGTTGAGTGCTTCCCCGCCGACCGTCATGTCGGAGGAGCGCGCGAGGATTTGCCGCAACCCTTCGCGCACCACGGGGTGGTCATCTGCAATGAGGATTTTTATCATACGATAGCATCTCTTTGTATTGGAGTAATATGAGTGCGCCGCCAATCGGTGAATGGCGCGCGTCTCATTTCGCTCGACGCGACTTTCAGAATGATCTGCTCTTGTTCATCCATCGGCGCATTGATCTCAAAACCATTGAGCACAAGAAACGTTTCCATTGCGGCGTGGCCGATGCGTTTGTTGCCATCTACAAAAGGGTGATTCTGGATCAACGAAAACCCGAGCGCCGAAGCTTTTTCAACGACGGTTGGGCAAAGTTCTTCACCACCGAACGTCATGCGCGGCTGCGCTAATGCAGATTCCACTGCGTTCAAATCGCGAATACCCGCGCCGCCGCCCGATTGTTCGATGATGCGGCGGTGCAGTTCCAGCACTTCACTGAGGGTGAGAGAGCGCATTACGCCAACCGCCGGTAAAGTTCCGCATTCTTTTTCAATACAAATCCCGCCGCGCGCTCGAATTCCTCCTCGGGGCGAGTGAAGATTTCCTCGATACTGGCGCGCACTAATTCTTCCGGCGTAATGTGCAATCGCGTCGCCATTTCTTGCAACTTAAGCAAGCGCTCATCGGGGAGCGTAATGGTAAAATGGGCCATCATCTCTCAATCTCCTATTGCGTATTTCGGCATTGAATATAAAATAAAAAACGAATGATGCAATCGCGGACGCGTTGTCTCCTTTCTACTTGATCCGCCACGGCCTGGCCCTGGCATAATTGGTATTCCATGCTCAAAACGCAAGCCCCGGCCCAACCGTGGCTGAACCTCGCCGATAACTCTTAGCGAAAAGGAATCTTCACCCGTACCGTGGTGCCCTTGCCCGGCTCGC
>JABWAN010000885.1 GCA_013361015.1 Candidatus Zhuqueibacterota bacterium
CGCGATGCTGTGCGCTTCGCATTGCGGGCAATGCGGGCGTGGCCGCGCTCCGTTCGCGATAATCGCGCGCATTGGCGCATTGGAGCAATTTGCGAAACTCGAAAATATCAATACAAAAGAGCGCGACACTGGCGAGCACACCCAGCCCCAGCAAAGTGCCCGGTACAAAAATTTCCAGCAACAAAGCCGCAGCCACGAGCAACCGCACCTCCGTCGGACCAACCTGGCCGCTATCGATGCGATACTCTTCCGTGATTTTGTAACCCAAAGCTGCAATCAACATGCGCGCGCCATAGACCGCCATGAAAGCCACTGGAATGAATTTGAACTTCGGTAAATAGCAGGCGATTCCGGCGACAATGAGACACAGCGAACTCCAGTCCATCATCAAATCCAAAACAAAGCCGTACCATTTGCGCGGGCGCTTGCGAAAGTAAGCCAAACGGCCATCCAGCGAATCGCCGAACCAATTCACGGCCAGGCCTAAAATTCCTGCCAATAACCACCAGCTATTACTTCTTCCCATTAGCATGGCTCCTGCGAGCATAGCGCTGCCGAGCACGCCGAGGCCCGTGAGCATATTCGAGGTGAGCCACAGCGGCATGCGCGGGCAAAGCCACGCAATGGTGCGGCGTTCGTGCACCATCAACCAATTGCTGCGTTGGCGTTCCGGGGTTGTGATTTTCTTCAATGCGGGGGCATGAGGCTGCATATTCTTCTCCTTTAGTGAGGGCTTCAACTCATGCTTTCGCAAGCGCCGTGCCTGTGATAACGAACGGTGCGGGCACCGCAAGCCCTGGGTTTTGTTCAATACAAAAAAGCGTTGCGGGAAAAATGGCGGAAAAATTGTGAAGCAGGTGCGCAAGCGCTGTAAACGATTTGGCGCTTGACATCCGAAAGCTCATTTTGTATCATGCAGCATGGTTGTGAAGAAAACCAAGGCCAGCCCATGAAGCATTTGCTCACTCTCATTGTGCTCGGCGCAAGCCCGGCGCTCGCGCAGCATTATCTCGTTGCCGGCGGCGGCTTCAGTGTGATGCAATTCCACTCGCAAGAGCTCGATCGTTTTCAATCGACGTACAATGCAGTGAACGCCGGGTCTGGCCAGAGCGTTTTTCTGGAAGGGTTCGATTTGGGTATCGGTTTGAACGGCGAGCTGGGCCTGCGCCATTTCGGCAAATGGTCAAAGGCGATCACAATCGGATACCAAGAGCACAAGGCCACGGACTTCGCGGCGTTTCTCAATGGCGCAAGCAGAAATCTCGAATTGAAAATCCGGCATTTTTATGTGCAACCGGCCTTTGGCTTTGCAGTGAAAAAAGTTTTTGTTGAGGGCTTTGCCGCGCTTTTTCTGAACCGCAAATTGAAGCTCGACAGCCAGCTCAAAGGCGAAACCAACGCTAATCCTCTCACTGGTATCTATCGCAGCGAAGTGACGGCTACAGCAGATTTAGGATTGGCTTTGGGCATACGCAGCGGCCCGATCATTCTAATCACCAAATTTTCGCATCCCATTCACAAGTCCGGCGGCTCCGACCTCTTGAATGATCCGGCTCCCGCAAAAGTAGCAGATGGACTCAGCGCCTTTCCGGATGATTATGACAAGTACGTGGCGCGCGAGCCTTACCAGGGCGTTGCAAGCGATATTGACGGACTAAAGGTGGCGTTCACGCTCAATTATGCTTTTCCGCTTTCTTCACAGCGCAAACCGCGCGACTGAATTCTACCTAGGCAACACGTTAATTGAAAAATCCCAAAACTGCAGCGACTTCAATATGTCAATCTCTCGTGTCAAAATTCTCCAGCGCGTTTCTACCCTACTCGCCTTTGTCGCAGTCGCGGCCTTTGCGCAATCTTCTGCATTGCAAATCGCGCGGGAAAGTGCGCAATCGCGCCCGCGGGGAGCGCCGCAGAGCGATGAGGCCGGTACGCTCTGGACTTGGCGCAACGAACAAGCCTTGCTGATATCAGCGCGACCGTCGACAAGTTCGAAGGAAATTACCGGCACATTTCTCCAGCACCGCGTCAATGCGGGCGCCACTGCCGTCATTGCATTGGAGAAGCTCGGCGCGGAGAATTTGCGTGACGACAAATCCGGCCTGGCGCTGCGCTGGTTTAATCGTGACGGCCAGCCGCTGGGCACGCATTTCATTGCGTGGCACAATGATGATCCATTGCCGCAATTTGTAATGAACCGCAGCGGTTCACACGTGGTTTGCGCCGAACCGGCCGTGGCGCGCGCAACTTTCCTCGATCAAACCGGACAAGTTCTTGCTCAAAACTTTCTCTTCGAGGACGCGACTTATAGCAACGAGCGCCCGCTCTTTCTCGCGGCGAGTGCAGAGCATTTTTATGTTTTGAGTCAACGCGCGCCTTCGACCTTGGAAACGGGACATGCGCCCGTGCTGTTCTGTTTCTCGTTGGAGGGCCAAGAGCAATGGCGTCGCGAGTTGGCGCCGGGAACCGCCGGGAATCTTGCACTCTCACCGCGGGGCAATTGGTTAATGGCCAGCCGCTATACCGTGGCTGCGAACGGCGTCGTCTCAACGATCGCCATCTTCGATACGCAAGGCCACGCGCACGCCACGCTTTCCGGTTTGTTCCGAACGGTGGTGTTTGCGCGCGATGAAACGCAAGCACTGTTATTGGATCGCCGCCAACTGCGTTGTGTGCGTATTCCGCAAGGCGAAAGGCTTTGGCAATTCGCGCTCACGAGCAAAGAGGAAATGTTTGTTGCCGCGGCTGCAACGCACGATTTGCATTCGTACATTGTGCTCGCCGCGCAGAGCAATTTCAAACAACAGCGCTTCATTTTTGAACAAGCGCGCCTACTGGCCTTTGACCATGATGGACAGCACCAATTTGAGCTGGCGATTCCCGAGGCGCTTGTGCAACCCGCTTTAGCCATATCTGCAAGCGGCCGCAGCCTCCAACTCGCGGGCGACGGTTTGTTCCAAAACTACAAGTTGATCGTGCCTGCAGCAGCAAATTCAACGGAACAATAGCACGCTTGCCATGCGCTCCGACCATCGACAAAACCTCTTCGCACACCTCCGGCCATGTTGAGCACGCGTTCGATCGCTTACCTCTTCCTCCTCGGCAGGCCCGCGGTCGGAAAA
>JABWAN010000886.1 GCA_013361015.1 Candidatus Zhuqueibacterota bacterium
GGTCCACGGCGTTCGCGTGGCTACTGTGGGGCAACACACCGTTTTATGCGAGCAACGAAGCGGCGGTGCTCGCAATGAGCGGTTATCAACCTTCGGAGCTCATTCATCAAATCGGCGCCGATCGCGCGACGCCTTACGTTCACAGGGAGCGCAAACGCACGCGGCATCGTATTCGGTTCAGCGAGGTGAAGAACGCACCGGTTTACAAGTACACGTACATGAGAAAAGAATATGCGATTGGCTCCAGTCAAGGCGGATTGCTGCAGCCGATTCAACAGCACACGTGGGACGTGACATGGGCGGTCGCTGATCCGCGCGGGAAGCACAATACGTTGTTCACAATGCAGCCGCACTCTTCGCCGCAAGAACTAGGCATGTACTTCGCCGAGCCGCTCGACCCGCTCACGGAGCTTGTGGTGCGCTCGAAATCGAATTATGACGCGTGGGACAAGTGGATCGGCGGTTCGCCTTATGAACAAGTCTTTCAGCACGAAGATGCGCTCATCACATTGTGTGATATTCCCAAGCACGCGCGCTTTCCGTATTTCTGCGGACTCTTTTCGAACGATCTTGCGCGCCGCGAAGCAGACAAGTCGGGTTGGATTTTCGCGCAAGGCGGCGCGGCGTTGATTGCATACCGCCCTCTCGCGCCGTATGAATGGAAAAAAGAAGAAGACGGCGATGCGCGTTTGTTCAGCAAACACCGAAAGAATGGCGCTGTCGTACAACTGGCTCCGGCTTCGGAATACTCATGGGAGGAATTCAAGAAGACGGTGAGGGCTTTGCCGCTTGAGATAAAGATGCAGCCCAAGCCGAGCGTGCGTTTCACCTCCTTGCGCGGCGCGCGCATGGAATTTGTTTATGATGAAACGCCGAAGGTCAACGGCGTTGCGGTCGATTACGAGCACTGGCCTTTGTTCGACGGCCCGTTTATGTTTTCAGAAAAAGGCAGCCGCAAGCTCGAGCTGCGCCACGGCAAGCTGCGCCGCGTGTTGGATTTTGAGGCGGTGGGGATCAAGGATTGGATAGAGAAATAAACTGTGCTGCGCAAATGTTTTTTATGCCGCCCTTGAATTTGTCATTCAGAAGGAATCCTTTTGAGCATCGGGCGCGAAATCCAATTTCGAGATTTTTTCCAGTGCATAAAAAGATTCTTCCAGAATGACAATAGCAGGCGACGCCGTGCAATCTGTCATATCATTGCTGAGATGCCGTCTATGTATCGCCGAATTTTTTTGCAGAACACCGGCCGCGTGCTGGCCGGTTTGTTGGGAGGGCCGCTGTTATCAAAACGTTCCTCCCATTTCAATCTTCCCTTCGACGCCGCGGAGCGCGTGATCGATCCGCGCGATGAAGCCTTTTGGGCGCTGGTGCGCGAGCAGTTCCCGCTTACGAAGGAGCGCATCTATCTCAACACCGGCGGGCTTGGCGCTTCACCGCACGTCGTCGTCGCAGCACTGCAAAACAAAATCAACGAGCTTGAACGCATTTCGGAAACCGGGCACAGCGAAGAGCTTTGGCAGAGCATCAAAGAGAAGGCTGGAAAAATTCTCGGTTGCAAAGCAGAAGAGATTGCCTACACACGCAACGCGACCGAAGGCTGCGCGATTGTTTGCAATGGATTGCCTTTACAACGCGGCGACGAAGTCATCACAACTACGCATGAGCATGTCGGCAATACGCTCTCATGGCTGGGCCGGCAAAAACGCGACGGCATTGTGATGAAGACTTTCGAGCCTGCGGTATTTTCCGCGCAGCAAAACGTCGAACGGATCGCCCAACGCATCACCAAACGCACGCGCGCGTTGAGCATTCCGCATATCACTACATCAACCGGACAGATTTTGCCCGTCAAACAAATCGGCGAGCTGGCTGCGGCGCACAAGCTTTGGTATTTTGTTGATGGAGCGCAAGCGGCGGGCATGTTGCCGATCAACGTGCATGAAATCGGTTGTCATGCATATGCGACGAGCGGCCACAAATGGCTCCTCGGGCCGAAAGGCACAGGGTTACTTTATGTGCGCGAAAATGCGCTCGACCTTATCGAAGCGAAGCATCTCGGCGGCTATTCGAATGCAGGCGAGTTCGACATGGTGAGCGGTGTGTTTCAATTGCATCCTTCGGCGCAGCGTTATGAATACGGCACGGTGAGCACGCCACTGTTCGTCGGACTGAGCGCGGCATTGGATTTCCTGCTTGGCATCGGAATGCAAAACGTGTGGCGACACAACTTCGCGCTTGCGACCACATTGCGCGAAGGCTTGCGCAAGCTCGAGGTCGAAATCAACTCGCCGCAATCGCCCGAAGAATACAGTGCGATGATCACATTCACGCACAAGCGCATGGCGCGCGATCCGCTCATAAAATTCCTGGCGGAAAAATACTTCTTGCGCACGCGCGGCATTTACGAGGGCGGCTTGAACGCCGTGCGCATCTCGCTGCACGTTTACAATTCTTTTGCAGAGGTTGAAAGAGTTTTGGAAGGGGTGCAAGCGGCGACAGAGCAGTTGGAGTAGTGGAGTTTTGGAGTGGTGGAGCGATGGGCTTCTAATGCTCCAGCAATCCATTAATCCCAATGCGGTTTGCGAAGGAGAGCTTATGCGCATCGGTTTTATTACAGATGAAATTTCTCCCAACGTCGAAGAGGCGATTGCACTCGGCGCGTCGTGGGGCATTCGCGATTTTGAATTGCGCGTGATCGGCGACAAACGCGTGCCGGCAGTGGCGCCTGGCGCGGTCAAACAAATCATCGCGCTGCAACAGAAACACGATCTGCGCATCACCGCGCTTTCGCCCGGCGTGCTCAAGGGCGCGGTGCATGACGAAGCGCTGTGGCAGCGCGAATTGCGCGAAACGCTGCCGGAGACCTTTCGCCTGGCCCGGCTGTTTGACACCAAGACCGTGATCGTTTTTGGCTTTCAGCGTTCCCCTCAGGATGTACCTGCGGATGAAAAGAAGGCCGTGGAAATTTTCCGGCAGGCGGCGCGGCTGGCGCACCAGCACGGCTTGATTCTGGCCATCGAAAACGAGCCGGGCTTTTGGTGCGATACCGGCGTGAACACCAGCCGCATCATCGCGCAGGTGAATTCGCCGGCGCTGCGCGCGAATTGG
>JABWAN010000019.1 GCA_013361015.1 Candidatus Zhuqueibacterota bacterium
ACTTTTCATTTCGGCAGTTACTAAAATTAGGGCTTACCAAAAGGCTGAACAATCCATACGCAACCTGCAACATTTGAAAAATAGGAGATGCCTATCTTGCGGCCTTCTCAATTCTCCAAAAATTAAACAGGCGAGAAAACACGTGCATATCGAAAATAGCGGCTAACGTTGCTCCAAGCGCATACATGAAATAATCAAGCAGGTCAAAAGTAGAGCCCAGAACTGGTATTCCAAAATACTGACAGGTTTCGGCTATTGAAGGTACTAGAAACGCAATTGCCAATTTCATTTCCCAAGGCCTGAGAAAAGGTGATTGTTGTTCAGCCGCGCATATTAAAAAGTAGCCGCCAAATGGAAGGATGAAATCTGAAAAATACCCATAATAGAAATTGAACAATTCTCCATGCAGATAACTTCCGGCCCGAAAAATGTGGATTGCTGCAATCAATGCCATGATGCAAATGATAACCGCACGACGTTTAGATTTACTCTCCATTGCTGTTCTTTTTCGAGGCAACCTCGTTGAACCCCTTAAGCGCCCAACCGCCGAGTTGGCCAACTCTGGTCTTCTTAAAACCCGATCTTCATGGTTTTAACTTTGAATTGATTGAGTATTCATAGTCATTGCAATCGAAGTAAATATTGACGTCAGAGTGTGCGCGTTTTCGATCCACTTGCTTTTCAGCGTCATTCATTCGGAGATTGATCTCGCTATGTGTTTATAAAGGCTAACTTGGACTATGCGACGCACCGAGCGTTTTCCTGCACGGCTAGTTTTAAAATACAAGGCAACACAAGCGATTTGGGGACAAAGCTTTTGCTTGGGCATGATGATCATGAGTTTTCACAGGTTTGCACTAATATGCGTTAGTGAAGCTTCCGGCACTTTCACGGAGGGCAAGCCGTCAAGCTGTAGCCTAGACTTCCTGGTTGAAAACGGAAACCGCATCAACTCGAGTTTATGGCGCTCTGCGGATTTGCTATGCTTCATGGTAATTCTTATGGTCACGTGGGGCCGCATGCTCTGCAACTCTGAAAAATGCGAGGCTTTGCCAAAATCAGCGGGACGGTTTGGAGGCCGGCTGATGAGTACTGGTTTGATGGTGAGTATTTGCGGAAAGATCTCCAAAATGTCAAGCGTGAAGTTGGCGGCGCATAAATGGCTCTGTGTTCGGCGGCAAATGAAGTGCAGCCATTTGGAACATTCCCGCACGCGGAGCGCTAGCACCGAAAGGATAATTTGAAAATGTGCTTTGGGCGGCAGAATGCCATCGCTTTGAAGTCACCTCGCGCGAAGAAATAAAGGTCAGGTAAACAAGCAAAGATGAACCCGAGGTGAAGCAGCGACAAGCCAAAAGACAAATCTTCAAAACTGCAATGTTGGGTGCTTCAAATGAAAAGGCGTTGCGTCTTGATAGGCTTTCGCGACGGCGAGCAGAGTGGCCTCGTCATAGAGCCTGCCCACGAAAGTAATGCTGGTGGGACTGCCTTTCGCATTGAAGCCGTTCGGCATGACCACGCACGGATGCCCGCTCAGATTCGTGAGCAAGAGATTATCTCCTTCGAATGCGGGCGCGAGATACACGTCGATATTCTGCATGAGCCGGGCCATTTCCTGCACGAGCACATAGCGCGCGCGATTGGCTTGCACATATTCCACTGCGGGAATGAAACGCGCAGAGCGAAATGCATTCGGCCACGCGTTTTTGATTTGCCGCACCAGCAGATCATCTTTGCCGGAGAGTGTGAGTTCATCGAATGCCGCGGCCGCTTCCGCACTGAGCGTGAGGCTCATCGCTGCAACCGGCAAGTTGGGCAGTTCGATGGGGATGAGTTGCGCGCCCAACTCGCGCAGTTTTGCCAAAGTCGCTTCGTTCGTTGCGCGGAAGGTGGAGTCGTGCGCGAAGTCTTTGTGCAAATAGCCAATGCGCAGCGTGCTGAGTTTTACTTTGGGATTGTAGTTGAACGGCAGATCGAGCACGGTTTGATCAAGCCCGTCGGGGCCATAGATTGCGTTGAAGACCAGCGCGCAATCTTCGACCGTGCGGCAGATCGGGCCGAGCTTGTCCATGGACCAACTCAATGCCATTGCGCCCGCGCGACTCACACGGCCATAGGTCGGTCGCAGGCCCGTGACACCGCAGCGTGTCGCAGGCGAAACAATGGAGCCATAAGTTTCTGAGCCAATGGCGAACGCAAGCAATCCCGCCGCGGTCGCGGAAGCGGAGCCGGCAGAAGAGCCGCTCGAGCCTTGTTCGAGATTCCACGGATTGCGCGTTTTGCCGCCGAACCACACGTCGCCCCACGCCAATTCGCCGAGCGTCAACTTTGCCACCAACACTGCGCCCGCCGCTTCGAGGCGTTGAACCACGGTCGCGTCTTGATCGATGACTTGCTCTTTATATGGAACTGAGCCCCAGGTGGTTTTGTAGTTTCGCGCTGCGAGCAAATCTTTCGCGCCATAGGGGATGCCGTGCAGCGGCCCGCGATATTTGCCCGCGGCGATCTCAGCGTCCGCGGCCGCGGCTTGTTTGAGCGCCAACTCTTCGGTGAGCGTGATCACGCATTCGAGTTTCGGTCCATACTTTTTCAAACGCGCAAGATACATCTGCATGAGCTGCGTGGAAGTCACTTTGCGTGTGCGCAGCAATTCGGCAAGCGTGCCAATCGAGGCGAACGCCAAGTCTTCGATTTGCGCCGGTGCGCTGACTCTGGGGGCGGGGCTCATCACGAACGGCTTGCGTCGTGCATCGAATTTCATTCCGGCCGGAATGGGATTGAAGCTGAGCACGGGCGGCACACTGTTATTGAGATGCAATTCGCGCAGTTTGCGATAGCTTTCGAGATTGTCCTGCAAATCAGCGAGCATGGAATCACGTTTGGCCTCGTTGAATTGCAGCCCGAGGAGCTGCTCTGCCGCAGCGACCAGTTCGCGTGTGAGATTCGCTGACTTTTGTTGTGGATAGACCGCGCTGAACATAACCGCGCTCGCCGCACATACTACGAGCACCAGTATTCTGGAATTGTGGAATCGCATGAATCGCTCCAGTAGGTATTATTGTTGTTTCGGTGGAGATGGTAGTGCGACATTGATGCCGCGATACTTGACATTGTGCTCACAGACCAAGTTTCAACGAGAATGCTGCGAAAGCAGCATGCGGAAACCAATCGCCGGCTCGCGTCTGCACGCGGCAAACTCACGGAAACGTGTGCTCGCACCATTCGCCGAACGCTGCAATCGGATCATCCAGCCGCACGGCTTCGCGGAGATAAAACGCTTCGCCGTATTTCACGCCGATCATGTCTCCCCAACGCTGGTTTTGGTGTTCGATAAATTCGAGAAACTCGGGGCGGCTGATGGAAGTTTGCTCGTCGCCATATTGCGCCATGTTCGCGTTGTAGAACTGCGACTCGTGCGCGCGAATTGCAGCCATCTTTTGTTCGAATGCGTCGGTGATGTCGACGATAAAGCTGATCGGCGCTTCGTATCTTTCCGGAAAGAAGAGCACGCGGCGAGGATACCATGCGGGCGTGGTTTCGATGGCATTCCTCTCGGCGGCGGAGCGCGTTGCTTCACGCAACGGTTTCATGTCGAGATTCTTGAGGCCGGCCAGCATTGCCGCATCGCGCACGAGATGGGAGGTGTGAATGTGATCGGGATGCCGCGCCTGCCAGTGCACGGTTGCCACGAGCTGCGGCCGCAGCTCGCGCATGACTTGCACCAGTTTGAGTTTGTTGAGCTGCGTTTCCGCGATGGCGGCGTCGGGCAGGTCGAGCATGCGCGAGTGCGTGAGCAGCATGTGCTGCGCGGCTAGTTCAAATTCGCGTGCGCGAATCTCCGGCGTGCCGCGGGTGCCGCTTTCGCCGCGGGTGAGTGTGATCGCGGCCGTGCGATAGCCGAGGCGCGCGAGTTTGATCAATGTACCCGCGCAACCGAGTTCGATGTCATCGGGATGCGCGCCGAGCGCGAGAAAGTCGAAGTTCATTGGGGGTTTTGCGAAATGATTGGGTCATGCGAAAATGGCGCACGTGAACAAGGTTCGTGCAGTCGCCACGCGGCTTTTGAGGTTATACGGCGCTGCGTTTTCTTTTTTGCTCTGGCGCTGCTCGTTCTTGCGTGTCATCTTTGTTTGTTTACCGAGGGGGCTAGTGCACCGAGGTGGCTTAAAGCGCTGCGCAGATTTCAAAAAGCAAAAGCCTGATACTACAAAGTCACATTCAAACTTGCGCCCACGAAACACACGGAAAACGCGCACAGCCTGCTAGTGCAATACTTGCAGCGGTATTCAACGTGGCGAGCACCAAGTGAGCGGCAACGAGTGTACAAGCGCGCGCTCATGCTCTCGGCTTTAAGCCACCTCGCGCGAAGAGACGACCTAGGTAAACAAGCAGAGAAGAACCCGCGGTGAAGCAGCGACAAAACAAAAAAGACCAAGCCTGGAATTTTGAAATAAACCTCAGGGCCGTTCAGGAGCGGCAGTGCTGTGCTCTCCACCAAATACGCACGTGCGCATAAGATTGGAGTGGCGCGTTCATGGTGACGCTTCCGTCAGCGCGTGTTGTGCGCCTCCAGCGCGGCGCCGATCAGCTTCGCCGAGGTGCGCACTGCGGAAGTGAATGCGAAGAACGGCCCGAAGTCCTGCGTCGCGCACATGCTGGTGAAGAACAAACCTGGAATATTGCTCTGCAAGTGTTCGTCTAAAACCGGAAAGCCGTTTAGGGTTGCGAGCCGTGCGAGCAAATTGCCCTGCGCGAGTAGAGGAATTTGCGCGACGTTCACTTTGTAGCCCGTCGCGAGAATGATTTGATCGACGCGCAGAAGCGTCCCGCTCACTTGCACTTCCAGCTCGCCGCTGGAAAGTGTTCGGCATGCCGTTACTTGTGAATGCGGAAAGAGTTTGATTGCAGGATTGGCAATGCGTTGCGCCAGCCACGGTTCCAATTTCAATCTTCCTTCCGACCACAAACGGCGGTTGATTTGCTCCTTCACTTCCGCAGTCAAATTGCGAAACCACTTCGGATTGGCCACCATGCCGTCGACCAGAGCCTTTTCCCACGACCAGTCCGAGGCTTCGAAAGTTGGCGTCGCGTGGCGGTATGAAAGATACACGGCTTCGGCGCCTTGTTCGCGCAGCAACGCCGCCCATTCGAATGCGCTTTGCCGCCCGCCAATGATCAATACGCGTTTGCCGCGCAGCGGCGCGAAATCGACAAGCTCACACGTGTGCGCGCATCTTCCGGGCGGCAGCAGAGTTGCAAAAGGCTCGGGCAGATTTTTGAAATAGCGGAAGCCCAGAGCCAGCACCACGTTGCGCGCCGCGATCTTTTGTCCGTCCGGAAAACTTGCTTCGAAGGCATCGTTCACGTAGTTGAGGCGTTGCACCCACGCCGGCATGACTGTGAGGCCCGCTTGCTGCTGAAACCATTCGGCGTAGCCCAAATAGAAATCGAGCGCGAGTGGCTCCACCTCCGCGGGCTTGAGTTGCTTGGTTTCGAGATAACGCAGAATAGTGTGCTCTTCGAAAGGATCGTAGTGCCATTCACATCCGGAGCGGAGGTACATGCCTTTCGGCATATGGTCTTTCCAAAACCCCATAGGCTTGCCGACGATGATATGCGCGAGGTTCTGCCGCTTCGCATAGGCCGCCATCGCCAACCCAAACGGGCCCGCGCCGATGATGAGCAAAGGGAGAGGTTCTGACACGAGGGCTTCCTCCTCACAGATAGCAGCTTTTTTCTTTCGCAAAGAGAAAGACCAATGGAGGAGTTTTCGAACCCTCCATTGGTCTTCATTCATGATGAGAGCGATAAAACTACAGAATCATCCTCCGATTTTATTTGATTACCTTCCCCAGCGCTTGCGGCAGGTAGCCTTCTTTGCCATCGGGCAGCTTCACTTTGAACCAATTGTCTTTCGCTTCGAGCAACTCCAGTTCGATCTCGCCCGGCACGCGCGCAACTGTGGCGCTGCCGGCCTCGGGCGCGGCTTTGATTTCATGACGCGTGGCGCGCGGGCCTTTGGTTTCGATGCGCGCGCGCGTGGCTGCGGCCATCTCTTCACTGGAGACGGCGAATTGGTATTCGGTCAATGCGATGCCCAGGGCATTCAGCTCGTTCCAAAATTCCACTTGCCGAGTCGCGCGCTTGATGGCGTCGCGATACTTTCCTTCTTTGCTCTTCAAATTGAACGCGAGGTCGTATTTCTCCTTCGCCATTTTGTAGCTGCCCACCACTTCGTACAACACGCCGAGGTTGAAAAGCGCCGCGTCGTTATATGAGTCATTCTCGACGATGGAAGCGTATTGCAGATACGCCGTATTCAGGTCATAATCTTCCAGCGCCTTTTTCGCAACGTCATTGGAACGTTTGAACTCGTCGCCTTCGAGCTTGGCGAACTCGAATTTCTCCAATTCAAAGCGCGGCGCAAAGTAGTTGACAAGATTGTACGCCGCTTTTCCGAGGCACTCTTCCACGGCGGCTTCGGGCGTCGGCAAATCGCCCCAATCGCCCTGGCACTTTTTCTTTTCGAACTTTTGCCGGTCGTCTTTCGAGCCGATGACCTGGCCGGTTTCCACTTTGACGATGCGAATCGAAGCGCTGACGTTGGCGAGGAGCTTTTCGCAATCGACTTGGTATTTGCCCTTGTTCTTTTCTTCACGTTGTTCTTTGAGCCAGCGATCTTCGACCGCGACCGAGACGTTGCCGATGATCATGGCGTCGACTCCGAGCAGCTTGCCCACTTGCGCGGCCGTGGCTTCGTTGACGATTCCGGTCTGGCCAAGCTGCAACTCATCCACGACGCGTTGAAATTGCGCGCGCTCCACCACGCTGAACACATTCGTGAACGCGCCGTTTTGAAAACTCTTGCCTTCCTTCTTTTTACCCAGGCCGAGGAAGCCGGTGCCGAGGTCGCGCACGCCGCGATCGTTCTCAATCAACATAGTGAGCAGCGCGTCGGAAAGCTTGCGGCCGCTGTCGGAAAAACGGCCTTTATTTTTGTCGGCGTCGCTGATTTTTTCGACCGTGCTCAAAATTTTGTCCAAGCCCCGTTTGCCCCTCTCGCCGGGCGCATCATCTTCACTGAAACTCGTGGTCACGGTGAACTCCGCAATCGCAATTTGCTTGACGCCGGCGAGAATTTGGTCCGGCGGCGTGAGAATGAAACATTTCAAGTTCTGCGCGCGCAGCGGCAGTGTCACGCACAGCAGCAGTGCATAACTTAAAAGAGTGAAACGGGACTTCATATCTTCCTCCTCGCGGCTAGTTTTTTGATGAAATTGGAATGACACATTCGCAGAACAATTACAGCGCAATCACTTGATGCTGAAAATCCTCCACCTCCATCGCCTCGTACAACTGCATGAGGAGCGGTTTGCCGTATTTGCAGAGAAATGGCACAATGCTCAACTCGCGCTCCTGCAAATGCTGCATGGGATAGAGCGCATGCGCGGCTTTCAACAACTGCTGTTGCAAAGTTTCGTTTTGTCGTTTCGTGGCTTGCAGCAGTTTCTTTTCGAGCGCCTCGAGCTGGTGCAGAATTTTGCCGTGCTCTTTGTCGATGAAAGCCGCGAGCGTGGGATCGAGTTGGATGGCGCGCTCCTTTAAGACCGAAAGACGATTGCCCAATTCATCACGCGCCGCGGCTACCGGATCGAATAAGCCCTCGGGCGCTTCCCTTCGTGCAATCTGCGCGAGCAGCTCGTCGGGGTTGCCCCAAAAATCCCCAAGTTGCAGTGCGTATTTTTCGAGTACGTGTGAAATTTTCTTTTCGAGAAGAGTAAGTGATTTGCGCGGATAAACCGCGGGCATGGCGACGCCGAAGCGTTCGTACACGCCACGCAATTGCGCAAAATATGCGATCTCCGCCGGGCCGCCGATATATGCGACGGTGGGCAAGAGCGTGTCTTGCAAGATCGGTCGCGTGATGACGTTCGTCGAAAAGCATTGCGGCTCATCTTGAAGGCGTCGCAGCAGTTCTGCGGGCGAAGAGCGCAGGGTGCCGTCGGTGGTCACGAATCCGCCGTCGCGCCATTCCAAGCCGTGGCGGTACTCATCGACGTAAAACAAATTGCTGCGTCCGGAACGCTGCGGCACTTGCACGGAAAATCCGCTTTGCGCCAAGCGCGCACTGGCTTGCAGCGCCGCTTCGGTGGAAGGGCTCCGGCCGTCAATTTCACGCTGGAAAACCGGCGCCCCGAGACGGCGCAACGCCGGGTCCGTGGGATTGAGCAACACCAAACCGAAGTCGCGGAACAAAAAAGCCATCCAGCGTGCGAACGCATCCACCAAAGATTGCCCGGGCGCATATGCTTGCGCAAGCGCAGCGAGAATCTCCTGTTTGAATTCGGAATCGGCGAGGCTCTCGGCCAAAGCGCGATGGCACGTTTCGACGCTTTCAGTGAGATGGACCTTGAACGCCGGCTTGCGTTGCGCGCTATCCAGTTCGCAGACAAAAGTGGCAAGGTTATTGTCGCGCGTCGTCACTACGAGCCGGTTGATTTCCGCGATATCATCATCATCCGCCGCGAGCCAGAAGACCGGCACGACGCGCACGCCGAGCTGCGCGCTCAGATTTTGCGCAAGCTTCAAGCACGTGAGCGCTTTGTAGATGGTGAAAAGCGGCCCGCCGAAAACACCAACCTGCTGGCCCGTGACAATGGCAAGACTTTCGGACTGCGCCAACGCTTCAAGATTGTGCAAAACCGCTGTGCTGGCGCCCCAACGTTCATTTTGCTCTCGCAGAATCCGCGCGACTTTGTGACGCGGATACGGCGCACTTCGCACGCGCTCTGCGTGTGCGCTCAAGCTAGCGAGCGAACGATAGTCGACGCTATAGAAGTCCGAGAGCGCAGAAAAATTTGCAATGTAGGTTTGATACAGTTTACTGACCTGGGGCAGAGCAGAAATCGCGACTTTCAGGGATTCGGGCATAGGCTCTCGCTTGGTTTGAGTTGCTGGGCACATAAGCTATCAAAAATTGTAAATGATACAACTGAATTTTGCTGGAAAAATTCCTTGACTCTTCCGGCATGCCGCCCTATATTCGCCGCACTCTAAAATTCATTTCAGCGCGAATTCTTATGTTCCAACGACATCTTACAATCTTTCACAGTCATCGTATGATCAAAAAGCCTGTCCTATGGTACAGCGGGCAGCGAATTGCCCCGACCATGGCAGGAGCTTCATAAAGTCACTTTAGTTTTTTCAGGATTTTCTTGAACCCCGCCTTGGTCTCGGCCAGTCGGGGTTTTTGTTTTTTTAGACAGTGTCGCCGTTTTGCACTACTCCATGACCCGCAACGAAGAATGGCGATGCGAGGACTCTCAGCGCGCCAGAGATCGGCCTCGATCTCAGGAAGAATGGCATTTGCTTTCTTCCTCAAACTTCTTTGTGAGTAGGAGCATGATCCAACAAGCGATTCAAAAAGCGACGCAGCGCGTCGACTTACAGCGCGAGGAAGCGTTCGCCGTGATGACTGAAATCATGAGCGGCGCAGCCACGCCGGCGCAAATCGGAGCGTTGTTGACGGCGATGCGGATGAAGGGTGAAAGAACACAAGAAATTGTCGGTTTTGCGGAAGCGATGCGACGCCAGGCCGTTGCCGTTACGACCAAACAACAGAATGTTATCGACCTCAGCGGCACCGGCCACGACGGCAAAGAAACTTTCAACATCTCCACGGTCGCAGCCTTTGTGGTGGCCGGGGCGGGAGTGCCGGTGGCTAAATCCGTGAACTGCGCGGTAACAACCCGATGCGGCAGCGCCGAAGTTTTACAAGCCCTGGGGATCAACGTTGATTTGACGCCGCAACAAATGGGGCGTTGTTTGGATGAAGTCGGCCTGGCATTTTTGTTCGCGCCTGCGCTTTATCCGCACATGCAAGCGGCGTTGGTTTGGCGCAGTGAAATCGGCATGCGCACGATTTTCAATGTACTCGGCCCGCTGACGAATCCCGCGGGCGTGCGGCGGCAAGTGCTCGGCGTGGGCGATCGCCGCCTCGCAACAATTCTTGCGGAAGCCTTGGCGGAGATGGGCGTCGAGCAAGCCTTACTCGTGCACGGCGATGAAGGCTTGGATGAGATTTCCGTGCATGGACGCAGTTTGACGGTCGAGCTTTTGAAAGGCCGCATCTCCGAACGCACGCTCACGCCCGAAGATTTTGGTTTGCATCGTTACACAAACGGCCTCTACGGCGGTACGCCGCCGAAGAACGCCGAAATTGCGAGGCGTATTTTGCAGGGTGAAGCCGGCGCTCCGCGCGATGTCGTGATTGCAAACGCTGCTTGCGGGTTATGGGTAGCAGGTTTGGCGGACAATTTCAAAGCCGGCGCGGCCCTAGCAACGCAGAGTCTGGATTCCGGCGCGGCCATGCAGAAGCTCGAGGCGTTGCGTGTGTTGACGAATAGTTTTGAAAAGAATTGACCTACTTGAGGCCGTACGTGCGACGCGCTTCAAAAGTGCGTCGCATGTTGTTCAACGCTCATGCCTTCCTCTCTTACCATAATTCCAAATTTCGAAATTCGTGTCGCAACTGCGCGAGACGTCCCTTTGATTTTGGCTTTCATAAAGAAGCTTGCGGCATATGAGCGCCTCGCACACGAAGTAGTCGCCACCGAAGAACTGCTGCATGAAACTTTGTTCGGTGAGCGCAAAACCGCGGAAGTTGTGCTCGGCTACTTTCACAACCAGCCCGTGGCCTTCGCCCTATTCTTTCACAATTTTTCCACCTTCTTGGGCCGGCCGGGCATTTATCTCGAAGACTTGTACGTGGAGGAAGCGCAGCGCGGCAGAGGATTCGGCAAAGCCATGTTGGTGTATCTCGCGCAATTAGCGGTGGAGCGCAAATGCGGCCGTTTGGAATGGTGGGTATTGGATTGGAATGAGCCGGCGATTCAGTTTTATAAAAAGCTCGGCGCGGTTCCCATGAGCGATTGGACTGTGTTTCGCGTCACCGGCGAGGCGCTCGTCAACTTGGCCTCAAATTGAGTGACGTGATTCTTTTGGCTGCTTGGCTTTTTATCAATTTTGGCTCCTTGCCTTATTCTCCTGCAAACTGCACCACGATCTCCCTCCGCCGCGGACGATTGTCAAAATCCACCAAAACGATTTGCTGCCACGTTCCCAATAACAAATCACCATTCGCAAACGGCACTACGAGAGAAGGCCCGAGCAATGCGGCGCGCACGTGGGCATAGCCGTTGCCGTCATGCCAAGTATCGTCGTGCGTATAGCGCGCTTTCATCGGCGCGAGCTTTTCGAAAGCTGTGGGCAAGTCTTCGAGCAAGCCCGGCTCGTATTCAATCGTCGTGATCCCCGCGGTCGAGCCGGAAACGAAAATCGTCGCCGTGCCTTCTTGCAAGCCGCTTTCGCGCAAAGCTTGGCGCACTTGCGGCGTGAGGTCTTTGATGTCCGTGAAGCCCTTGGTGGAAACGGAAATTTTCATAGTCGTCAGCATGAGCGCTCCCGCGTTTGGTTTTTAAGCCGCTATTCGAAATTTGTGATTTGTCTTTGGCTCCGTGCCCTTCATTCCCTCCGGTACACCTTCCCCAGCTCCGCGGGTCCTTGCACGCCCCCGCGCGCGAAAATCAAAACCAGCAGCGTCAACACATACGGCAGCATGAGAAAAATTTGATACGGAATGCCCGAACCGAGCGCTTGAAATTGAAACTGCAGCGCGTTCGCGCAGCCGAAGAAGAGTGAAGCAAAGAAAATTCCCCACGGCTGCCAGCGCCCGAAAATCACCAACGCCAACGCGATGAAGCCGCGCCCGGCCGTCAAACCTTCCACAAAAGTATTCGCATGCGCAAGCGAAAGATACGCGCCCGCGGCGCCGCACATCGCTCCACAAAACAGCACACAGCCGAAGCGCATACGAAAGACATTGAGACCGGCCGTATCCGCGGCGGCGGAATGCTCACCGCAAGCGCGAATCGCCAAGCCGAGGTGCGTGCGCTTCAGCACGAAGGCTGCAATGGGAACGACCGCAAAAGCGAGATACAACAACGCGGGCTGCTCAAAGCACACACTTCCCAGCAACGGCATGTCCGCGAGCCATGGAATTCTAACGGGCGTGAATGACGCCACCGTGAGCGCCGCGCCGGTTACACCGAAAATGCGCCGGAACAAAAATCCCGTCAACCCCGCGGCCAGCAGATTGATTCCTGCGCCGACAATGATTTGATCGGCCGCGGCATAAATCGCCAGCGCGCCGAATAAGGCCGATAACAATGCGCCCGCGGCCACACCGGCCATCAAACCGAGCCAGGGATTGGCAGAATAATAGCCGACCACCATGCCCGCAAACGCGCCCACGAGCATCATGCCTTCCAAGCCGATATTGATCACCCCGCTGCGCTCCGAAAAAGTTTCGCCCGTGGCCGTGAGCCAGAGTGGGGCCGCGAGCTTCAAGCCCGAGCGCAGAAGATTTTCGAGCAAGTTCAGGTACATTTTTGCATGAATACTAGGGTTGGTTTTTTATGTTTGTCGCTGCTTCACCGAGGGTTCTTCTCTGCTTGTTTACCGAGGTGGCTAGTTCCCCGAGCTGGCTTAAAGCGCTGCGCAGACTTCAATCTTTTCGGCGCAATTCTAACGCGCCCGCGACTGCAATGGTGAGCACCACCAAGCCTTGCATCATGTTGACGATTACGGCAGAGACGCTGGCCTGCCGTTGCATGGCGAGCGCGCCGTTTTCCAAAGCGCCGAAGAGAAACGCCGTGCCGATAATCGCGAGCGGCTGCAATCGCGCCATAAGCGCCACGGCGATGGCGGTATAGCCATAACCCGGCGAAAAATTTTGATAGAGCCGATAAGTGACGCCGGACAATTCCATCGCGCCCGCAAACCCAGCCAGCGCGCCGGAAATCGCCATGCTCCAAATTTGAATGCGCGCGACGTGCAACGCGGCAAAGCGCGCGGCTATCGCATTCGCGGCCGTCGCGCGAAGGTTGAAGCCGAATATCGTGCGGCGAATGAGCAGATGCACGAGCAGCGCTAACACCGGCGCGAACCAAACGCCGGCGTGCAAACGAGTCGGCGGCAGCCAGCGCGTGAGCCGCAGCTCCGGCGCGAGCGCGTCGGTCTGTGGAAATTGCTGCGCGGCTTCCATGAATGGGCCGTTCACGGCATAGCGCACCAACTCCAGCGCGATGAAATTGAGCAGAATGGTCGAGACGACTTCCGGCACTTGCCGCTGCAATTTCATCCAGCCTGCGAGGCTCGCCCATAGTCCGCCCGCGCTGGCACTGCAAAGCAGCATAAGAAGAAATCTCAAGTATGGCGGCAATGCCGCGAGCATTGGAGCAACTGCTATCGCCGTGAGCGCACCGATCAGCAATTGTCCTTCCGCGCCAATATTCCAAACGCCGGCGCGAAAAGCGAACGCTACAGCAAGTCCGGTGATGAGCAACGGCACGGTGCGCACCACCGTTTCAGCCATTGCGTAGGTCGATCCGAAAGCGCCATGGACAAGCGCGACAAGCGCCGGCAGCACCGCATAGCCGTTGAGCCACAGCAGCAATGCCGCCATCATCGTCGCGACGCCAAACGCGAGGCCGGGTATGGCGAGGAATTGCAATGTTGTCGTGAAGCTTCGTTTCATCTTGTTTGCTCAAGCACGGCTTGGCCGAGGTTTGGCATCATAACAGTGATACAATGCCCGCTACGGCTCAGCCGTGGCAGATCAGCTAGCGCGCTTCAAATTTTCGCGCCCAGCATGCTCGCGCCGATCCTCTCGCGCGGCTCGCTTGCGGCAAACGGGCCGAGCATTCGGCCTTTGAACAACACCGCAATGCGATCCGCGAGTGCGTAGATTTCCTCCAGCTCGGTGGAGATCAACAGAATGGCCGCGCCGCGCGCCTTCTCCGCGAGCAACAATTCATGAATCTTTTGCGTGGCCGCAAGATCGACGCCGCGGGTGGGATTGACGGCGACGAGCACTTTGGGTTGCCGCATCAATTCGCGCCCGACCACCAACTTCTGCTGATTGCCGCCGGAAAGCGTTTCGACCGGCAAGGCCATATCGTCCGTGCGCACGTCGAACGCTTGCACGAGCCGTTGGCTCCAGGCTTTGATGCGCTTCATGTGCAGCCAGCCGCGCGTTTGAAATTCCCGTTCGCGCTGCGCGAAGATCGCCGCGTTCTCGTAGATCGTGAGGCCGGGGAACAAGCCCATCTCACGGCGATCCGCGGGAATGTGCGCGAAGCCGTTTTGCACGCGCGCAAGAGTCGTTGCCGCGGTACAGTCCCAATCTTCCAGCCGGAGCTTGCCGCTTTCCAATTTGCGCAGACCCATGAGCGCTTCCGCTAACTCGGCTTGGCCGTTGCCGTCCACGCCTGCGACGCCCAATACTTCGCTGCTGCGCAAAGTGAAAGAAACATGATCGAGCGCGAGACCACCAAAGCTATTGCGCGCGCAGAGCGCTTCGGCTTGAAGCAGAACCTTTTGTTCGGTTGGCGAAGCAACTCGTTTGGAAGTTGGTGCACTCACATTCGGAGTGATGGCGTGCGCAATTTCAGCGGTCGTCACCGCGTGCGTTTCGAATTCTCCGGTGACTTTGCCCGCGCGCAACACAGTCACGCGATCACTAATCGCCTTCACCTCTTCCAGTTTGTGTGAGATAAAAATGATCGCGTGCCCTTGTTCGCGCAGCACACGCAACAGCGCGAACAATTCCTCCACTTCCTGCGGCGCGAGCACCGCAGTCGGCTCATCGAGAATGAGCAACCGCGCTGCGCGCAGCAATATTTTGATGATTTCCACGCGTTGTTGCTGGCCCACGGCAAGCTCGTGAACGCGGCGTCCGGTGTCGAGTTCGATGTGCAAGCGCGCGCAAAGCTGCTGCACTTCCTGTTCGGCGCTTTGCAAGCCCGCGTGCGTCATGCGAAAGCGCGGATTGCCCAACAGAAAATTCTCCAGCACGGTGAAAGTGGGCACGAGCATGAAATGTTGGTGCACCATGCCGAGGCTGGCGCGAATCGCATCGCGTGGGCTGCGTGGCGCAAACACGCGCCCCTCGAGTTGCATCGCGCCGTTATCGGGTTGCAGCAAGCCATAAATGAGATTCATCAGCGTGCTCTTGCCCGCGCCGTTTTCGCCGAGCACGGCGTGAATCTCACCCGTGTGAAATTGCAGACTCACGTCGTCGAGCACGCGATTGTTGCCGAAGCTTTTGAAGAGATTATGAATTTCGAGGAGCGCGGGAGGCATTGCTATTGTAGATTTCGATGAGGATGTTGAGATGAGCCGCACAAGGTTTGCATGTTCGCCATTCCTCTAACATGTCATTCTGGAAGAATCTTTTTTAGTGCTCGCAAAGTTGCCCATTCTGAAAATTGTGCCGAGCACGAGGGAAGTTTCTTTCAGAATGACAGCTTCGAGGGCTTCGTGTGATCAGTACCCCACCGGCAGCGCCACTTGCCCCGCGAGTATTCCTGCCTTCACTTCCTCGATCTTTGCGAGCACGTTTGCGGGAATCTTGTCCTGCAACTTGGGATTGATTTCCAACGACACGACGTTGTCTTTCATGCCCATGCGCATCAGCTCCGCGTGAAAAGTTTTTTCCTTCACGCGGCGCGCGACGTTGACAAACGCCTGTGGCACGTTCAATACCGCGCTGGCGAGCACCACTTGCGGCGCAATTTCGTTTTGATTTTTGTTGGAGCCGAACGCAAACACCTTGCCGCGTTCTTGCGCGGCTTGAAACACGCCGAGGCCCGCGGCGTCGGCATTTTGGAAAATGAAATCCGCGCCTTGATCCATCAGCGCGAGCGCCGCTTCTTTGGCCGCGCCCACGTCTTCCCAATTACCGATGAAGCTTTGCACCACGACGAAATCGGGCTGCACGGATTTCGCGCCCGCTTCGAGCGCGAGAAAGCCGCTCTTCACCGAAGGAATTTCGAGTCCGCCCACGCAGCCGGCTTTGCCGGTCTTCGACATCATTGCAGTCATCACGCCCATGAGATACGTGGCTTGCACCATTTCAAAAATCATGGGTGCAACGTTCGTGCGCACAGTGGTGCCGCTGCTGGTGACAAACACCGTGTTCGGAAAATCCGGCGCAACCGCGGCCGCGGCATCTTGAAATTCGAAGCCGTGGCCGAATACGAGATTGAAG
>JABWAN010000887.1 GCA_013361015.1 Candidatus Zhuqueibacterota bacterium
GGCTTCTTCCACGAGCTCATTGATGTGCGCGCGCACGCGCTCGCCGGTGCTGCCGCGCGAATGCTCCATCATGCTTTTCACAATGCTGTCCGCGCGCTTGCCGTGATGGTTGATCTTCTCTGCGTTTTGCACCAGCATCGCGAGAATCTCCTCCAAGTCCGCAAAGTCTTCCTGCCCTGCGCTCTTTGCTTTACGCGCTTCGATTTCTTCGCGCAGCTCCTGGGCCAGCTCGATGGATAGCGCCGCAAAGTTATTCACGAAATTCAATGGGTTTTTGATCTCGTGTGCGATGCCCGCGGTTAAGGCGCCGAGTGAAGCCAGCTTTTCCTGCACGATGAGCTGCTGTTGCGTCGTTTTTAAGTGCTCAAGCGTGGTGTGAAGCTGCCGGTAAGCGTTGGCGTTGTCGAGCGCAATGGCCGTGTACGCCGCGAGGTTTTGCAGGAGCCGCAAATGGTCCGTGGTATAAGCATTCTGCCGATAACTCTGCACGGTGAGGACGCCCAGTACTCGTTCTTGCGCGAGCAACGGCAAGTAGATCAGTGAGCTGGGCGTTTCCGAAAGCGTGCCGTCTTCCAGCAAAAGCTTCGGCTCCTCATAAGCGCCGATGTACTGCGCGTACTCGCGCCGCACGTCATTGATGAAGACCGGCTTGCGGTTTTCAATGCACCAAACCGGAAACTGGTTCTTGTCCTCCATATCGCGAAAGTACGGTGCGAAGCGTTTGCCTTTTTCAATGGCCAGGCGGTATTCGATTTGATGATTTTCGGCATGATAAAGCCCCACTCCGAAAATGGTGGCGTCCGCGAGTTGATTAATGCTCTCGTAGAGTTTATAAAAGATGACGTCGAAATCCAATGACGCGGTAAGGTCTTTTCCGATTTGGCTGAGCAATTCGATGTTGTTCTTCTGCTGCGCCAGCTCTGCGGTGCGTTCCTGCACGGTGGCTTCGAGCTTGCGGCTGCGTTGCTCGAGCTGCCGCGTGCGCTGTTTGATGCCGCCATAAACCAAAGAAGCCAGCGCGCCGATATAAAAAAGATAGGCCCACCACGTGCGATACCAGGGCGGCAAAATTTGAAACGCATACCGCGCCTCTGCACTTTCATGATTATACACGTTCTTGGCGCGCACGTGAAACAGATAAGTGCCTTCGGAGATGTTGGTGTAATCCTTTTTCGTCTCTTTCGTCCAAGCAGACCAGCCTTTGTCGAATCCTTCCAAAAAATACTGAAATTGATTGGCCGCCTCGCCGTCATAGCTGGTGGCAGAAAACTCGAACCGCAGCGCATTGTTGGCATACGCCAGTGGCGAGCGTGCCGCACGCCCTTTGTTTGAAGCGGTGCCTCCGAAAATGATCGAATCACCGTTGGCCGTGGTCACGCTCCGAATCAACGTGGAAAATTCCGCTTCGTATTTTTTGGGTTCCGCGAGGTCATAGCGCACCAAACCTTCCGGCCCGCCAAACCAGGCCACCTCGGCGCCCGACTCGGTATCTTTACCTTCGAGGAAAAAATCCCACACGTTGAAATTCGAAAGGCGCGCGAACGGCGCATATTGCCAGACATATGTTCCGTCTCTTTGCCGAACGGCTCGGCCGATTTGTTGATTCGCGCCGCTTCCGGATTGCATCCAAAGATTATTCGCGCGATCGACCGCCGCTTCGCCGGTGCTGCGGCTGCTGTCGGCATATGCGGCTCCGAACGTCGAGTCTGGAAAAAATCTGTGTGCGCGCTCATCAAAACGAAAGAGGCCTCTATTGGTAACGAACACTTGGCTCCCGGCCAGTGATACGATCGTGACCCAACGCGGCTCCGCCGGCAAACCGTAACGGGCATCCAATATTTCAACTGCCGGATTAGGGCTAAAACCGTTCGACATATCGACGCGCACGTAGCCTTCTGCGCGCGTGCCCAGCCACAACACGCCGTTTGCCGATTCCCCAAGGTCGCGCACTTCCACGGCAACGCCTGCGATTGTGCCGGCATCAAGCCATTTTTTCTCGCGCGGATTGAAGCGCAATACCGCCAAGCCATTTTCAAGCCCGACATAAATCAGCGTGGTGTCTCTTTTCGAGCGCTGGAGCGCATAGGAATGCCCGGACGAAGGCCGGAGCATACTGGCGCGCGTGTTTTCGATTTGATAGACGCCTGCCCGCGTGCCGACCAGCAACACGTCGCCGACCGAAAGCAGCGCCCAGCATTGATCGGCAATACCGCGCACCGGCAGAAACACCGGGGGCATTGCCGCAGCCGCGCCCGCGTTGGGAGCCGCGGGCTGCAAATAAAAAACGCCTTGATGCGTTGCCACGTAGAGCTTGCCGCTATGGCGCAGCGTGGATTCCACGATTCCGCGCAAGCCGGAGCGTTCATCAAAGCGCGAGAGCGGCGCGGGCGTTTCTGCGCGCGCCAACCCGTTGTTCAAGGCCAGCCACAAGCCTTGTTGCTGATCCGCGGCCACAAACCAAACGTTATTGTCTTGCAAACCCACACTCTTGTCGACCACTTGCTGAAATCTCCCGGCATGATCGATGATCACCACGCCGCCGCGCAGTGTGGCCAAAGCATACGCGCCGTTTGCGAGCGCGGCGCCATGATAGAGTTGGTTCTCTAGCAGAAACCCATCCACTTCAGTAGGAAAAGGAACGGCAGTGAAGCCGTCATACAAAAACAATCCTAGCTCACGCGTGCCGATCAAAATTTTATTTTCTGTGAAGGGCAGCATCGCGTAAATGCGCGTTTCGGAAAATTTTTCTCCGTCGGGCGTCACCCGCAGCGAATCTCCGGCGAGCTGCATGAGGCCGGCACCCGGTTGGCGAATATAAAGATGCTCGCCCACCGCAAAAGAAATGTGGAAAGAGTCTTCCGATTTCCAAACGCGCATGCGACCGTTCGACCACAGAAACAAACGATCCAAAGTTTGAAAATAAATTCCGGCATTGGTCGCATGGGCTCTCACCACATCGGTAAAGTCGCGGAATTCGAGCGGGATGCTGTCGCGCAGGGAGCAGTATTGCAATTGTCCGAGGGCGTCAGGAGCCAGATAGCCCAGCTCGCCTTGCGCGCCGACGTAAATTGTGCCGTCTTCTGCTTGCGCCAAGGCGCGCACCAC
>JABWAN010000888.1 GCA_013361015.1 Candidatus Zhuqueibacterota bacterium
ACAAAAATCACGGTAAAACTGGCAATACGATTCTTCATCTTGTACTCCTTTCTGAGTCGTCAATTTCTGTTAACAAACTTCTGGCATACATAATATGAAGAGCGTTTCACAATGTCAAAGATAAAATGCTCCGGCATATTGTATAACCAAAAGGCAAAATGATTCACGGCCACACCATTTCAGACTTGTTTTGCCGAAAATCATTTTGTCAGCTAAAATTCTTCCTTCTTGCACGCCTGCTTGTGAAAAACTAATGGGCATGGACGGCTTGTTTGTTTGTTCGCGAACGATGTTTCGGTTTGGACGTGAGTCGCGGCACAGCTTGCGTCTCAACTTTAATGCTTTGCTTCCGCGGCGCAAGCGGCACGAGCGCGAGCACCGTGCCCAACGCCATCACCCAACCGCCGATCCACAGCCAACGCACGAGCGGATTCACATAAGCCGAGAATGTCGCCGTGCCTTGGTCGTTATCATAACCCGCGAGCACGAGATATAAATCATCGCGCCACGTGGAAAGCAACGCGACTTCCGTGGTCGGCTGCTCGTGCGTCTTATACAAACGCTTTTCGGGATGCAAAGTCTCAACAAGCTTGCCTTCGAGATAAACCTGCAAGTCTCCGCGCACCCATTCTTTTGCCGCATCGCTGCCGAAGTCAATGCCGGCGAACTCGATGTGATAGCGCCCCAGTCCAAAATGTTCCTGCGGCTTCAACGTCACTTCATTCTGCAAAGTGAAAGCCGTCCCGCTGATGCCGACGAAAATAAGCACGATGCCGAAATGCACGATATATCCGCCATAGCGCCGTTGATTGCGCGAAAACAGCCGGCCTAATGCCACCAGTGCATTCTCCCTCTGATTTGCACGGCGCGCCTGCACACCACGATAGAATTCCTGCACAATCGTGGCCGTCACAAAAATGGCGAGCGTCAAAGCGATAAAGGCATAAACCTGGCGAAAGTCGCCGAACCACAACAGCACGGCGCCGAGCACCGACACCATTGCGGGCCAGAAGAATTGCTTGCGCAAATTCTCCGCAGAGCTTTTGCGCCACGCGAGCACCGGGCCGATGCCGGTCAGTGCCAACAGTGCGAGTGCGATGGGAATGTTCACTTGATTGAAGAACGGCGCACCCACCGTGATTTTCACACCGCGAATCGCTTCGGAAACCAGCGGAAAGATCGTGCCCCAAAACACCGCGAAGGTCGCGCCCAGCAAGACGAGGTTGTTCAACAAGAAGGTCGATTCGCGCGAGACCATGGACTCGAGGCGATTCTGCGCGCGCAATTTCGGCAGGCGCCGCACGAGCGCCCCAATGCAAAACGCTGAAGAGGTCACGATGAACACGCCGAACATCGGGCCGATGCCCGATTGCGCGAACGCATGCACCGAAGAGATGATGCCGCTGCGGGTAATGAACGTTCCGAATAGGCACAGCTCGAACGTGAGAATGATCAGCACCATGTTCCAAATCTTGAGCATGCCTTTCTTCTCTTGAATCATAATGCTGTGCAAAAATGCTGTGCCCGAAAGCCAGGGCATCAGCGAAGCATTCTCCACCGGATCCCAAGCCCAGTACCCGCCCCAGCCCAATTCCACGTATGCCCAACGCGCGCCGAGCATGATACCGAGCGTGAGGAAAAACCACGGAATCAAAGTCCAACGTCTCACGTTCGACACCCATGTGTCATCGAGGCGGCCGGAAAGCAAGGCTGCCAGCGCGAAAGCCAGCGGCACAGCCATACCGACATAGCCGAGATAGAGCATGGGCGGATGTGCCACCATGGCCGGATGCTGCAGCAGCGGATTCAAGCCGGTGCCATTCTGCGGAACGCGTTGAAGCAATGCAAAGGGCGGCGACACAAACAGCAAGAGCGCGATGAAGAACAGCAGCGCTCCCATGAGAATGGCGATAATGTACGGCAGCGTTTGCAACTGCTTGCGGCGATAGATCAACAACACGGCCACGGCGAAACCGGCGAGCAACCAAGCCCACAGCAACAACGACCCTTCCTGCCCGCCCCAAAATGCGCTGAGTTTGTAAAAGAGCGGCAACTCGCGGCTCGTGTAATGAGCAACATATTCCACGCGAAAATTTGAAGCTGCAAGATTGTAGAACAGCAAGCCCGCCGCACAGGTCAACAATGTTGTCGAGGCCAGTGCCGCGTTGTGACCACTGGCAATCATTGCCGCGCCATGCGCGCCGCGCCGAATACCGGCGATCAAGATCAAAACGCTATAAGCAGTCGCCAGGCCTGCGAGCCACAACAGCCATGGGCCTAATTCCGGCATGTATTCTTCTCCACTTTAATTGCAAAGCAAAACGACTTCCGGCAAAACCATGAAAGGCTTTCGAATGGCTTAACCTGGAATCGTTTTGCATTCTTAATTTGCTTCATTGCCTTCATGCTCCGGCACGGCTTCGTATTTCGAAGCGCATTTAGTGAAAATATGCTGTGCCTCAAAAGTCTCCTGACCGCGATATTTCCCCTCGATGATCACTTCGTGATTCTCACGAAACGTGTCGGGCATAATGCCGGCGTAGCGCACGTGCAGCTTTTCCTCTTCCGCAACGATATCAAACTCGAAAAGCGTGGCGCTGTGTTTGACCAAGCTGGCCTCCACAACTTTGCCACTGAGGCGCACGCCGCGCTCTTGAAATTTGGCCGGGTTCGCTTTCAACTCCGGCACCGTGATCGTATACACCATCGTATCTTCCATGCCACTGCCGACCAACAGCACGAAGGTCACCAGCACAGCCGCAACCACGAAATAGATCTTGAAATTTTTCTTCTGCATGACCATCTCCAAAAGAGAACACACGCTACGCTTGCGAGCAGTATTTTCAAAGAACATGCCGCCACAAAGGACTATGCGATCGCAGCGTAAACTTTAATGGTTTATGGGAGATGGTGGGCGTTAGTCACACGCGGGGTGAGCGCGCACTTCTTATTCATGCGAAAGCGAGAAGGGGCAATTCGCGGGAATGGGAATGAAAAAGCGAATCTCAATTATTGATCATCGAGATGCGCAAGCTTCTTTTGCAAATCCAAAGTTCAGCGCAAAGGGCGAGGTTTGTGTTGTATGTTTGGTCGCTGCTTCACCG
>JABWAN010000889.1 GCA_013361015.1 Candidatus Zhuqueibacterota bacterium
ATTCCGGCGCCGCCCTGCGCGATCGTTCGGGGCATCTCTGGTTCGGCTCGTCACATGGCGCCATACGAATCGATCCGAATACTCCCGACACGCAAGAAAACCCGCCACCGACATACATTACCCGGATGCGGGTGTTCGATCATGACGTGCCAGTTCAAAGCGGCCTGCAGCTTTCCTACAAGCAGAATCTGCTCGAATTTGATTTTGTCGCCATTTATCTTAGCGCTCCACATGCCGTGGAATATCACTACAGGCTTGAAGGAATGGATGAGGAATGGCGAACCACGACGCAGCGAAGCATTCCCTACGGATCTGTTCCGCCGGGCAAGTACAGGTTTGCGGTGACTGCGAGAACGAGGGGCGGTGACTGGAATCCTGAGCCGGCGACATTGGAGTTTACCATCTTGCCGCCTTTCTGGGGAACGTGGTGGTTCAGGCTGGTTGCGGTAGGTTGTACGATGCTTGTTGTCGGATTGGTTATTCGAAGGCGTGTCCTGAATGCCCGGAAAGAACTGGGACACAGGCAGGAGTTCTCCCGCCGCCTGATAGAATCACAGGAGGCGGAACGCAAACGCCAATTGTTCGAGCAAAAGCTGGCGAGTGAAGAGGAATATGAAATTGCCGTGAATCAATTGAATATTGTGAAGGCCGACATTATCATCATCCAAGCGCAAATCGCCAAAACTGAAATCCGCGCGCCGTTCGACGGAACCATCGGTTTGCGCCACGTGAGCGAAGGCAGCTACATTTCTCCCACGACGCGCATCACCACGCTGCAAGATAACCAGCCGGTTAAAATCGACTTCACGATTCCGGAAAAATACGCGGCCGCGGTGAAGAAAGGCGATAGAATCGGCTTCACGGTCGAAGGCGTGGCGCGTAAATTCGAGGGCACGGTGTATGCCGTGGAGGCCCGTATTGATGCGGCCACGCGCACGATGCACTTGCGCGCACTCAGCCCCAATTCCGACGGCGTTTTGATCCCTGGTGCATTCGCCAACGTGGAAGTTGTTTTCAAAGAAAAGGAAACGCTGGCGATTCCCGCGTTCGCGCTTATTCCCGAATTAAAAGGGCAGCGCGTTTTCTTGTATAAAAACGGCAAAGCCGAATCGCAAAGCGTGGAAATCGGCACTCGCACCGACGAGCGCGTGGAAGTGACGCAAGGCTTAGCCCCGGGCGATACGCTGATCACCTCCGCGCTTTTACAATTGCGGCCCGGCATGACGGTCCGTCCAGTGGAATAGTAGCAACGTCTTATCTGGAATTGCTCGAGCAATTTTGTGAACACGAGCTCTCAGTAATGGGCAAAGCATTTTTTTGTATCTTTTGGAAGAAAGTGAAACCCATGGGTGTGCATGCCAACGCCGAAAGAATAAAGCTTCTCTTGCGCTTCATGCTGGCGGCGGTCTTCCTCTTTTCTGCGATTTCAAAGCTGGTTAGTGCCGGCTTGTTTGAAATCGCGATCGTCGAGCAGGGGCTTGCAGCGACGCGCGAGCAAGCCGCCTATCCCGCGCGGTTGGTAATTGCGCTCGAGTTGTTTCTTGGCATATCGTTGCTCTTTCCGTACTATTTAAAACGCGCCATTCTGCCTTTGACGATGCTCACGCTGGCCGCATTCACTTTGCTGCAATGCTATCAGTTGACGCTCGGTGAACAAACGCAGGATTGTGGCTGCTTCGGCAAGCTTCTCCCCATGTCCTCCGCGGCCACTTTGGTGAAGAATATTTTTCTGCTGGCATTGAGCTTCGTGCTGTTCAAAATCACCAAAGAAGAAAAACGCAAACTCGGCGTTCCGGCATTACTCGCGATTGGAAGTGGGGCCGCCGTATTGTTGCTCGCGCCAGTGCGTGGGGATTATGAAAACACCTTTGCGCAGTATACACAGTTCGAAGGCGTTGGCCGCGTTGATCTCACCAGCGGCGACCAACTCGTGGCGGTATTCAATGCCGACTGCGACCATTGCCAGGAAACCGCGCGCGAGCTTGGGGCATTGGCAGAGCAGAGCGATAATTTTCCCCAAATCTACGTGCTCATGTTTAGCACGCACGATTCCTTGCTTGCCGCATTTGCGCAAAAGACCCATACGAGTTATCCGTATCATCTCATCGCGGAAAACGAGTTCTTCAATTTGATCGGCAATAGCCCGCCGCGTATGTACTGGCTGCGAGACGGTAAAATCAAAGCGCGCTGGGATGAAGACCTCGGAAAAAACCTTGTAGCAGCTTTTAATCTACGCAGCACGGCGTCGCAGCAATGAGCCCACACGCAACGCGATTCCGGGCAGTCACGGTGGTTCGCAAAATCACGGCAAAATAATTTGACCGCAAAATATTTTTTGATAATTTTGCCGGCAAAGATAATTTTCAAACGCAGAGGCGGTGTTAGCAATGACGCTATGCTCGCCCAGCCTTTGCACCTCATTAATTCATCACCCTTCAATCACAACGAGAGGCTTTGTCATGCCGATTCAGAACATTTTACGCGTCTTTTGCATCGGCGCGCTGGCTCTTTTTTTGAACAGCGCGCTTGCGCAGGAAAGTCAAACGAGTGTTAAAGGCCCCAAGATTCAGTTGGTGGAAAACAACTATGACTTCGGCACTGTGACGCAAGGTCCGGCCGTGAAGCACACGTTCAAATTCAAAAACGTCGGCACCGACACGCTCCGAATCGAGCAGGTGAAGACTTCGTGCGGCTGCACCGCGGCGGAAAGCTCGAAGATCATTGCGCCCCAAGGCGAAGGCCAGATCGACGTGACCTTCAACACCGCCAATCAAATGGGTAGAGTTTCGAAGACGGTCTTCATTTATTCCAATGACGTGGAAGCGCAACAGCGCAGCCTCACGATTCATGGCACTGTGGAAGCCAAAAAGGTCGAAGTGAAGACGAAGTAGGGTTATTACTCCAAGCGATATACAAGTTACACTTTTCCTCCTCGCACTGTCATTCAGGAGGAATCTCTTTACTCGCTGGAACTGCTGCCGAGTGCTCAAAAAGATTCCTTCCGAATGACAGCACTGGAGGCGATGAGTGTAACCTATCTTGTGCTTCGATTAGTATCTTACGAAAGAGAAGGAGGTCGGCCGCAACCCGCTCTCACTTCTCT
>JABWAN010000890.1 GCA_013361015.1 Candidatus Zhuqueibacterota bacterium
TCAATCCTTTTCGCTTTCTGCGAGCGCAGATTTGGCGGCGGAGCGCACCGGCGAGTCGGCAAAGTACTTGGCGAATTATGAAACCGGTGCGGAGGAGGGACTCTATCACGTCGAAGTGCTCGTGCACGACAAGCAAGGACATTTTCTCGGCAAAGCGGAGTCTGCGTTTTTCGTCGAGCCTTCACAGGCCGAGCTGGCCAACGCGGATCTGCAAGCGCCAGTGCTGCAGCGTCTCGCCGAAATTACAAATGGCAGATATTTTCACGTGAATGATGCGAACGCGTTGCCCGATGCCATCAAAGTCGCGCGCAGTTCTTTTTCCAAATTGACCGAGCACGATCTGTGGGATGCGCCGATATTATTTTTTGCCATCGCGTTGTTGTTGGGGTTGGAATGGTTCATTCGCAGGACGAAGGGTTTATCGTAATCGAGGTCTTCTCACAAGATAGAGGCGTCGCAAGTTTTAAATTGAAACTTTGCCTTTGAGATTTTTCAATGCTGGTCAATAATGAATAGCATTAGACATACCAACTCATGCAAGCCCACCTCTTCTCTCCTGCTATCGATTACAAAGAACAAGCCTTGCAACACATGGCTGCATTCGAATGGGCGGACGCCTTCGAATGCTTGAAGGTCGCGCGCGATCTCGATCCGTATTTGGCGGATTTGGAATTGCTCGCGCGGCTGTGCGATTTTGCGCAACAAGAAGCTGCGCCTCTAAAATCTTCCGCGCAAAAAGCGGTGTGGCTCTGGCATGCCGCGAATGAGGCACTACAGCACAGAGGCTTGAATGAGGCCGAGGTGCTGAGCCTGCGCCGTATTCTCGCACGCCATCTGCTCGGCAATTCCTCTCGCACGAACGAAGCCTTTTCTGCGAAAGATAAAATTCTGCCGCGCGGCGTGTGCCAGCTCGCGCTCGAAAATTGGCAAGCGGCGCACGACGATCTGTTGAATTGGGTGACGGCGCACGCGGACGCGGCCACACCCAGAGATTGGGGTTACTTTGGCGATTCGGCGTGCGCACTTAAACTTTGGAATGAAGCCAACCTCGCCTATGCGCGCGTGCTCTTTCTCGATCCGCACGCCGTGGACTTGCTCACGTTCAGGCATGCGCAGCTTTTGATCGTTTTGCAACGCCTCGAATTGCGCCATGAAGACAAAACATTCGCGCGCGCGTTATGGCCATTCGAGGCGTGGCGCAGGCGGGTGTTGAACATTCCCGTGGGCAACGCGTTTTTGCTTCCCATCGTGCAGCGTCAGCGTTCGCTTTTAGGCAGTGAGTTGATGTTGGAGCGCAGACAAACGCTGCAGCAATTCATGCTGTGCCTCTATGTCGATCAAGCGAAGTTGCAGGAGCGCATCAGCTTCAACGTGCGTGAGGAGATGAAGGGGCTGGAGCCGGAGTTGTTCAAGCAATATCTGGCGGAGATTGAAGAACGGCGGAAGAGTTAAGCCGTACTAGCGCAGAGGCTCGCCGATGCTCAAAGACTTTTTCTAATTGTCATTCCAAAAACGCAACCAGCTTCTTCACCGCTCGCCTCAGATCCTCGGGCACATCGTTCGGCGTCAACGCTTCGACGATCGCGCGATCCGTCACCGTTATGTCGTATTGCTTTTGAATTGCATCGCGCAAGCGCGGCAGCACTACTTTTTTCGCGTCGCACCACGTGTAGCGTTGGTCGCCGTGCCAAATTTGAGCAAGAAACTCTTCCGCCTTCTCTGTGACGGTCGAGGCTTGCCAGCCCAGCTTTTCGAGGCGATTGCGATCATGGAAGGCGTCTATTAGCCTTTTACGCACAGCCTCTCTTGACGCCTCAACGGCATGGTCGAGTAATTCCCAAACTTTTTCTTTCGTGGGCTCAAAGAGTGAGGGTGTTGAAGGTGTGGGTGCTGCATTCCGAACGGCACGAACAATGGCGTCGGGCACGAGTAGATAATTCTCGATTTCCGCGCGCTGCCAAATATGCCAGGTCTGATTTGCAGCAAATGGGCTCTCGTGACGAGCATATTTTTCGAGTTCTTGAACAAGCTGCTCGTCCAAGGCATAATCGCGATCGGCAACGACAAACGCTTTTACGTCAACCGGTTTAGTGCTTCGAAATGCTTGGCATAATGTGTCGAGCATTTTCTTAACGGTGGCACCGTTAGGTCGCGTATGGTGATGGAGAAAAATTAAGCGACTTTGGAGTTGAGCGTATTCTTGATCGCCGAGTATTTGCCGTACGAACAAATGCAGAAGGCTCTCGTCATATTTGTCTTCAACAATGACTACTTTCCGATAGGAATCAATTAATAACAAAGCGAGATTCTCAAGCCCTCCCAGGTTTTCCACTGTATTTAAGACCTCGGTTTGAACGTGAAGCCGATGCGGCGAGACGTGCGTAAAGCTGATGATCTGCTCCGGGCTAGCTGCCGCAATCAACTCGGTCGAGTGCGTAGCAGCAACGACCTGTATTCCATCGTCTCTCAAAAGTTTCAACACGCCGTAAAGCTCTGCTTGGAGCTTACTAAAAAGATGCGCGTCTGGCTCGTCCAAGAGCACAGTGCTTGTTTGCTCAACGAGGATACCTGATAGAATCTGCAAGAATTGATGAAAGCCGCTGCCACTGGAAAAAATGTCAAACGCAGTCGTTTTTTTTCTGCGCGGAAGCGGCAAGAGTTCCCCTTCGGAATATGTGACGCGAATATACCGGTCTACTTGCTCCTCAAATTCCGGCTCAAAAAGATGAAGACCGGGAAATATAGATTGCAGCACATCAATAAACCTTTTCCATCTTTCTGCATTCTCGCGCAAATCGAGCAAAATATTTCTGATGATGGTGCCGCTTTGGCCGAGCGCACGCAACTCACGGCGAACAACGGCCGTGCGTCGCTCTTCACGCGGATTGAAGCCGGTGTACCCGGGGATCAATGCAATGTTGAGGGCGCCAGTTTGCAAAAGAGGCGGGTCAGAGGAATTTATCTGTACGCTAAACCTATTGAAGCGTAAATTGACTTCGAAATCGTACTTCGAACCGCCATAGAGCTCCCCCGAAACGCGTATTGGTATAAGCGTATTATTGCCTTCCTGCGTCCTGCGATCTTTCCACAAATCCTTCG
>JABWAN010000891.1 GCA_013361015.1 Candidatus Zhuqueibacterota bacterium
CGATCTCAGCCAGCCGCGCAAAATCGGAAGCTACCTTACTGATCCAGAAATCTCACCGCACAACGTCGAGCCGATCGGCAATCTGGCGTACATCGCCTACTTTGAAGATATGTTGCGCATTGTGGATTACAGCGATCCCGCGAATCCCGTCGAGGTCGGCTTCTACGACACGTATCCCGAAAATCCCAGTCACGGTCAGCCGCTGGGCGCGCATCAAACTGCGGCATGGGGCGTGTATCCGCACACGCCTTCGGGAAATATTTATATCAGCGACATGACCAAGGGATTGTATGTTTTTCGTTATGCGCCCGCCGGGCCGGCGCCGGTCGCTGCGAAGCCTCGTGTGCGTGCGATTGAAACTGCGCAAACAGCAATCACCGCGAAAAAAATCGCTACGCTTGCAACGCCGCAGAGTTTCTCCTTGTCGAACTATCCCAATCCTTTTCGCGCCGTAACGAGCACGACGATTCAATTCGAATTGCCGCACGAGGCAGAAATCGAGCTGGCCGTGCTCGATTTAAACGGACGGCTCGTACGGGAACTTGCGCACACTAACTCCACCGCGGGAATTCACAACGTGCATTGGAATGGCACCGATGCTCTTGGGCAACGCGCCGCGGCCGGACTCTATTTCTTGCGCTTGCGCTACCGCACACAAACCGAGCGCAATTGGCACTCACTGGTCAAGCGGCTCGCGCTTTTACACTGAACGCGTTCACGATTGTTTACGCACCGTTTCAGTTCGGCGTGGCAATAAGGGAGAACATGACACAGTCATTTCTGCTTGGCTCAAAGGTTCACGGCAAAACCCGGGGTTGTCTTTTTTTGTTCTGTCGCTGCTTCACCGAGGGTTCTTCTCTGCTTGTTTACCTCGGTGGCCTCTTCGCGCGAGGTGGCTCAAAGCCGAGAGCGGAGCGCGATCCCTAGACACGTCATTCCGAAAAACCTCGCCGCGCATGGAATGGAACGCGCACACTTTTTCTGTGCGCCGTTCCATGCGGTGCGCCAACCTTCTTTGCGCTCTTTGCAGGGAAGCAGGCTTTTGCCTTTGGAAGCCTGCGCAGCGCTTTATGTCAGCTCGGTGAACTAGCCCCCTAGGTAAACAAACGCAGACGACACGCAACAACGAGCAGCGACAAAACAAAAAATCCCGGTGTATGCCTCCCGCTTGCTCGGAAAGCTAGGCGCTGCCGCGCTGACTGCTCCGTTGCCAACATTCCCCTTGCCTTTCAACGGCTACGCAGTTTATATTGCGCCACGTTCTCAATTCGTCACAGTCTCTGCAAACATCATTTCACTTCGCATGACGAGCCTCCACGAGTATCATCAACAACACGCACGCGACTTCCTCACCATCGGAGGCTATTCCCTCCCGCAGCGCTATCGTGCTCACGCAGAAGAATATGAAGCCGCAATGCAAGCTGCCATGCTCGACGCGAGTTTTCTCGGCAAGCTGTACGTATCCGGCAAAGATCGCGAAGCGTTATTGCATCGCTTGACCACGAACGAAATGCGCAAGCTACCCGTGGGCAAATCGCGCGTGAACGTTTTTACCAATGTGAAAGGCCGCGTCATTGCTCGCGTCGAAATGCTGGCGGAAGAGCAGCGCTACCTCCTGCTCACCGGCGCCGGCCAGGGCGCAACCTTGCGCGCGTGGATCGACAAATACACGTTCATCGAAGAGGTCAAACCGATCGACGCCACCCATGCGCTCGCCGTCATTGCCCTGTTCGGGGAAGAAAGCGCCACGCGTCTGCAAGATTGTTTGGGAGTAACAACGCACGGAATGGCAGCCGGATCATTCATAAGCCAATTGTGGCAGGAGCACGAGTTGATCGTGCATAGTCCGGAGGCCCACAGCCCGGCGCATTTCAATTTGATCATCTCGAATACCGCCGCATTGAAATTGTGGCAAACCCTGTTGCCGGCATTCACGCCCATCGGCTACGCCGCGTTCGAAACGCTGCGTATTTTGCAGGGCATCCCCATGGCCGGTCATGAGATCACAGAAGAACACAATCCGCACGAGATCGGATTGTATCCGCTCGTCAATTTCGAGAAGGGCTGTTATCTCGGCCAGGAAGTGGTTGCGCGGCTGGATACGTATCAAAAAGTGCAAAGGCAGTTAATGGGAATAAAGCTCGAGATTGACCCGGAGGTTGCGGCCGGCGCAACACTGTTCCTCGAGCAACAAGAAATCGGCAAGATCACCAGCGCTGCGCACGCACGCAAAGGCAATGGTGCGATCGGTTTGGCAATCGTGCGCAAGCAAAACGCGCAGCCGGGCACGCGCGTGGAAGCGCGCACGAGCAGCGGCGTGGTTGTGCACGCAGCCCTCGCCGCATTGCCGTTTGCAGACTGAGCGCACCTCCTTCTCCATAATTCTGTAATAAGTTTGTGAGTGCCACGCAGAATTTCAGGGCGCGAGGATTTTGCGCAAGCCACAAAAAATTCCAAAGAAATTACAAATCGCATCCCATTGTGACCGTAATTGAATCATTCCTCTTTTCGAACATAAACTCACCACATTACACACACGCATGCACGATTACCCCAAGCTCCGCTTCATCGAAGCCATTCCCCTCGAGGAAGATCAAGATCAATACTTTGCGCTCCGCGATCCTTCCGGAATTGTCGAAGAAGTGATCGTCGTCTCTGGTGAAGCGTTGTATTTGATGCAATATTTCGATGGCAAACATTCTCTGCTCGATATTCGCGCGGAGTATCAACGCACGTTCGGCGCTTTTCTTCCGGAAGAGCGCTTGCACAAACTGGTCGCCGAGCTTGATCACAACCACTTTCTCGAAAGCGAGTCTTTTCAAAATCACAAGCGCGGGTTGGAAAAGCAAGTGCTCAGCCGAACCACCCGCGCCGCGGTGCATGCGGGTGCAAGTTATCCCAAGGATCCGCAAGCGTTGCGTGCGCAGTTGGAAAACTTTTACGCGCACAGCGGCGGCCTGCTCAATCATGCCACGACCTCCGTGAATTCAAACAACGCCGCGCCTCTTCAGGGCATGCTGGCACCGCATATTGATTTGCGCGTGGGCGGCGCCTGCTATACCTATGGCTATCGTGCGCTCGCGGAGAGCACGCCGGCGG
>JABWAN010000892.1 GCA_013361015.1 Candidatus Zhuqueibacterota bacterium
CCCTGGAACAACCGCGCATTCGCGAGCGGTTGGCGAGCGTATTGACGTGCGTCATGTCGCAAAAGCTCATACCGGGCTTGGATGGCAAGCTCGTTTTAGCCAAAGAAGTCATGGTGGCGAATTCTGCGGTACGCGTCGCCATTCGCAACAACCACACAGATGAAATTTATCAGGTCATTCAACAGGGCGGCAACGAAGGCATGATCACTTTGGAACAAGACTTGGCGCGGCTCTATCGCAATCACTTGGCGACCTATGAAGACTGCCTCAACCACGCCAATTACAAGAAGCGGTTTGAAGATTTGGTGCGCTACGATCGCCGCTTAATCTAAAGTGTGATGAAAGTTTTTTTAGCCACCGGAGCCACAGGTGATAAACATACTGCAAAATAAATTTTCGACGAAGCCGAAAGAGGCCCTGGGCCTGGCCGTCAGCGGCACGGAGGTGCGGCTGGCACATCTGGTGAGCGAAAGGGGCCGCATCCGCATCGAAGGATTGGAGCGCGCCAAATTGCGCAGCTCCCTCGAAGCGCAAAAAACGACGAAGAAAACGGCCGAGACGCAGGAAGTCGAAAACGCCGACATGTTCGGCTTAAAAAATACCACGGCCGAAAAAAGCCCTCCGCGCGAGGACTACCAGCACGATGACGCCAATTTGGAAGTGCTCTATGAGTTGCTGGGTAAGTTCACCAAGAAGCGCATCAAAATTGCGTTTAATGTGCCGCTCTCCATGGTCAGCTATCAGCCCCACACGCCGCTGAACGGCGCCATGAACGGTTCCATGAGCGTGGTGGAGAGGCTGGGCGGAGCCGACAAAGAGGCAAGCTTGACACTCGCGCAACACCTGCTCAAGTCCGCGGATGGCGCAGCGAAGCTGAACATGTTCTATGAAAAGAATCCGCCGACCATGTCGCTCTTGCTGGGGATCAAGGGCTACACCAAAGGCAACCTGTACCTCGGCCAAATGCAGACCACGGAACTCGCGTTGTTGAGTTTGGCGCGCGCCAGTGTCCCCCTGGAAGAAGAGCAGGTCACGGCGATTGTTTACATCGAAGAAGATTTCAGCCGTTTGATCTTTCTGCGCGGCAACGAGGTGTTGCACATCAGCTCGCTCATAAACGAAAACGCCTCGTCGCCGGACGTTTTGGACGTGGTGTATCGCCGCCTGATTTACGAACAGGATGAAGCGCAGATTCCCGAGATTAACACGATTTTGATCACGGGCAAAGGCGGCCGCGTGCGCGCAAAAGATTTCTTTGCCAAGCATTGCACCGGCGTGGAAGTGAACTATCTTGCCACCGACAAGCTCGGCAGTTTCCCCGCAAACGAAACGCAGCGCGCCATCTTCTCGGAATTTGCCGTAGCCATCGGCCTGGCGTGGCAGCTATTGGAGCCGAAGAACTCCTCATTCGTGCCCATCGATCTATTGCCGGCGGACATCAAAGACCAACAGGAAGTGCTCAAGCTCGGCTATCCGGGATATGCCTTGCTCGGCCTCACCGGTTTGGTGGCGTTCTTCTTCACGTGGCAAATTTTAGTATTGCGCAACGACACCGAAACGATTCGCTCCAAAAACTATGCACTGGAGCAGCAGATTCAAAACAATCAAGCCACGGTGGATCGTGTGCATTTGTTGGAAAACGAGTGCAAGCGGTTGGGGAAAAACTTGTCGCTCGCGGATACGTTGAGCAAGGGCTACGATGAGTTTCTGCAATTCACGCAAAAGCTGAACACGAGCGTGCGCCGTACCGGCAGCGTGTGGGTGGAAGAGATCTCGCGCCACAAAACCGGCTTCTCGATTCGCGGCGGCGCCTTGCAACGCGAGCGCATTCCGCTCTTGGCGGAACGTCTGGAGCAGGCGAGCTTGCGCCAAGTCACCCGCGCGGAAGGCGGCAAGCAGAAATTCTTTCAGTTTGAATTGGAACGCCAAAATCTCCAAAGCAAATATACTTTCTCTGCCGGCGGCATTCGCATTATCGATTCCAATGAGCGCGGCAACGGCAATTTGATTCTGGGGAAAGAGGGCGAAACGCCCAACAACGCAACGGCGCCCCGCTTCGAAACGAAAACCCAAAGCTCGGCGCCTCCGCCCTCGCGCGAACAAAGCTCAAGCAAGACGAGTCAGGTGCTTTCCAATGGCGCAATCAAAGAAGCCTCGGCCAAACGTCCGGCGCCCAACGTGCAGCCTGCTCCGGATAAGAATCGCGCTACGACGCCCGCGGACCCTGTTACAACCTCGCGAACCTCGCCCAACTCCGAACAACGCAGGGTTGCCGCGCCTCCAAGCAAAACGGAAACGGGCATGGTGCGTGGGCAACTGGCCTCGAAAGAAAAAATGGGTGTGAGTGAAGGCGTTAAACCCGGCGTTCCGCAGTCGAGCGCAACCAACGGCACAACTTCGGCGCCCCCGTCGAAAGAGACGAAACCGGCGCCTCCGCTCGTGAACAAAACCAATGGCGCCATGACAACGCCACTCTCGGACGCAACAAAGCCAACGCCTTCGCAGGCGCAGGAAAATACCGGCACGAATCAAGCACTCAAAGCCGGCGTTCCGCTTGCGAACGGTACCAATGCAACGACGCCGGTCGTAACGAACGGAACCAAGCCAACGACTTCACAGACGCAAGAAAGTGCCGGCGCGAACCAAGCAGGCAAAACCGGCGTTCCGCTCGCGAGCGGCACCAACGCAACGCCGCCGGTCGCAGCGAACGGAACCAAGCCCGCGGCTCCGCTCGCGCAAGCCGAGCCGAAATATCGCTGGTATTCGATTGAGGCGGCAACCAGCCCGCGTCAGGATTTTATGGTCGAATTGAAGGACGCTTACGTGCGGCAAGGTTATAAAGCGGCATTGGGCACATACTACGACGCCAAACTGGGCGCCAAAGCCTATCGCGTGTTGATCGGATTATACAACACCAGCGCCGCCGCGGAGCAAACTGCCGCGGACATGGGCAAGCTGCTCATGCAGGGCTATCGCATTGTAGGCATCGAATAGACCGAGTGCACACTGCTGGTGATTCATAATTTGTCTTGAGCTACTTGCATCAACTTTGGAAAACCTAGAACTGACCACGGAACATGTACGCCAAACGCAACAG
>JABWAN010000893.1 GCA_013361015.1 Candidatus Zhuqueibacterota bacterium
AAATCCGAAGCCGAATACTCTTGCGAGGTCTCTTGCAGCTCGACAAACAAATCATCCGACCAAATTTCTCCGGCTTTGTACAAAGCACTCTGCGCCGCCTCGCCGGTCGCGACCGTGCCCCTTTGCAATGCCGCAAGAAACAATTCGTGCACGTGCAACAAGCGGCGGATCGTCTCGCGAAACGCATACACGCTCGATTCAAAACGCTTGAAGAGCAGAATGCGCATCAAGCCGCAAAGATTCACGCCGGCGCGCTGCAAACTTGCGTAAGGCTCTTGGCGCCGTTTCGCCGGAACCACGTAATGCCAAAGCCCGTAGCGCGCGTAACAAAGCTCGTTTGCCGGCCGCCGTGTGGATTGCGCCTCGCGAGACTTGCCCAAATAGCCGCGCAATTGTTGATAGAGGCCGCGATACGTCTGCTCAATGCTGTACTCGACGGTCTCAAGCTCACGTCGCGGGAAGAATTGCGGTTTGCCTGCGACCATCACGTATGCGCTCTGGCTTTCCGCCAAATATGGCTGCACTGCTTCGGCACTCATCTCGCGCAACGGCCGGCGCGTGTCCGCGGCAAAGCCATACCAACGCAACACGTGCTTGCGCAGCCGACGAATTTGCAGGTGATAGAGCAGATCCGGCAGTTTCCTTTCGCCAGCTTCGATGCGTTTGAAATACTCTCTCAAATCGGGCGGGTCAATGGGTAGCTCGGTTCGGTCTTCCTGATGAAAGAGTTTGATCTGGTTATAAACATCCCACGCGCTCTTGTTGCGCGGCGTGGCCGTCAGCAAACAGCAGCGCTTGCCCTCTTGCAGAAATGTCTGCAACACTTTGTAACGTTGCGTATCGGAATGGCGAAAGTTGTGGCTCTCGTCAATCAGCACGAAATCGCGCTCGCGGTATTTTCTGTCCTCGAGCAAAGCATGAAAGCCGCCCTCCTCATTCGCATGCAAATATCCCATCGACAGCACGCGCGCGTTCAAATGATAAGTTTCATTATAGCCTTCCCACATTTCCACCAACGGCGCGGGGCAAATGATCAGCGGCCGCGCGTGCTCAGTGCGCTCGAAATGCTTCACAATCGCCGCGCCGATGTAGCTTTTGCCCAAGCCCACCACGTCCGCCACGAACGCGCCGCGATATTGCCGTATCATCGCAATGGCCTGCTGCACCGCGACTTTCTGAAAATCCGCCAATTGCTGCATGATGTCATCATTCCAAAGGACGCGCGCTGCTTCGCCCTCCAGGCGGTCGCGCACGAGCGTATAAAGCGTCTTCATGTAAATATCATACGGGCGCACCTCGGCCATGGCCCACGATTGCCGCATTTCGTGCATGAGCGCTTCGTCAAAATCTTGGGACTCCTCCCACAATGCGTCAAACCAGCACGCCAGTTCCGCGTGATTGGCATTGCCTTGCACGATGACGTTCAATTCGGTGTTGTGCGACACACCGGCGAGCGAAAGATTAGAGGAGCCGACAATGGCCAGCCCGCGCTCGTGCCGATCCATGCTCTTCCCCGCACTGTCGAAAACCTCGCCGTAGTCGAACACATAAGCTTTGGCGTGCAACCGGCCTTTGGTATAGATGCGAACTTTGAGACGTTGTTCTGCAATCATGCGCGCCAACGTGTGCACCAGCGCGGCGTTCTCCTCGGTTTGATCCATGCTCTCCATGCTCGTGCGCAAGCGCGTTGCCGCATCATCCGCAATCTGCTTCACTTCACTGCGCGTGCGAAAAGTCTCGGCCTCCAAAGCGTCTCGCGCCGATTCCAAGCGGTTGTGTCCCTCAACAAGCTGTTCGAGCGTTTCGCGATTGGTGGTGTTGCCAATCAACAGCCGCAGCTCTTTGAGATTTTGTAGCCGCTCGGCAATGCTGGTAAAACCGGAAAGGAAAAAGTAACCCACTGCAAAGCGCGCCGAAGCGCTTGAAGCCAATACGCGATTGATGTGCTCCACCAGCTTTTCGTTGCGGTTGTCAATGATGTCGTGCTGAGGCATGGCTTTTATCCACTAAAAAATTGCTTGTATATGCCGTAATTTGCGCTTAGATTTTTTGTATGAAAATTCAAACCACAATTTCCCTTGCGCCTGAAGATTTGCACGCGCTCAACCGCATTTTAGGCGTGAACGGTCACAAATCGCTTTCCGAATTGGTCGAAGAGGTGTTGCGCCGCTTCCTTGCCAGTGAGCAGCGCCCTTCTTACGATCTCCACGAGCTTGAGCTTATCAATCGTAACGCTGATCGGCTCAATCAAGAAGCGGAAGATGTTCTTGCCTATCAGATCGAACTGTGAAGCGCGGCGAACTTTATCGGGTATACAAAGGCTCGACCGAAGACCAGAAAAAATCTCGAGCCTTCGTGGTGGTGAGCCGGCAAGTGCTCATCGACTCACGTTTTTCAACGGTGATCTGCGCGCCGGTTTACTCCATTCATGACGGCCTCTCAACGCAAGTCGAAGTGGGCATAGCGGAAGGCCTCAAACACGCGAGCAGCATTCATTGCGATGAATTGGTCAGTATTCCCAAAAGCAAGCTCACCGATTACCTCGGCTCCCTTTCCGACGCCAAACTGAAACTTCTCGATTCCGCGCTCAAAGCGGCTTTGGAATTGTCTTCGGCGTTAACGGCTTGAAAGGAGGTCAAAAGCACGATGACGCTTACAATTGAATTGCCCGATTCCCTCACGCAACAGTTCCGCGCGCGGCGGATCCCCGAAAAAAAAATCCAAAGCGTAGCGCTAGCCGCTTTGGAAATATGGCTCACGCAGGAAGAGACGACCAACGCTAGTCGCTTTGCTGAAAGCGCCGCGCCTTTTGTGCGACGTTTGATCGCCCAAAATCGTGTACTCTTCGAAACCCTGGCGCAACGATAACAATGATGGAGTTTGATCATGAAGAACGCCTCAAAAAAACTTACCCGCGAATTGGTTGGCGGCGAATGGTACGAGTACGTGCCGCTGGGCAAGCACGTCGTCGCCGCGCCAGGCGTCTGTGGCGACCGACCTACTTTCAAATACACGCGTTTGGAGATCGCCGTTATTTTAGATTTGATCAAAGCCGGACATACCGTCAAAGACGTGCTGCGAAAATAT
>JABWAN010000894.1 GCA_013361015.1 Candidatus Zhuqueibacterota bacterium
CGTCGTCGAGGGCTACATGGACGTGGTGGCGCTGGCCCAGCACGGCATCGCGAACGCCGTGGCGACGCTCGGCACCTCCACCACGAAAAAAGAGGCGTCCATGATTTTCGAAGTCACGGGTGTGACTGGTGCAATCACCGCAATGGAATCGTGCGTCGTTTGAAAGCGCTCCTGCGTTTGTTGAAAACTCAATCCGGCGAGCGCATGCGACGCGCGCGGCGGGCTGGGGCGTAACACGCCGACCTCGGCGGAGGCAAGTAGACTGTCGCCTTGCATTTTGTGCATTCGCACGACAGTTTGTGCCGCATCGAGCAGCGTGGCAAAAGCCTCTTCGGCCGGCAGAGAATCCGAGGTCTGCACCGCGAGAATTTTCCAGGTGGTATCGGGAGCGCGCAGAAAGAATCCGAAGCGGTCGTTGTGATATGCCAAGGGGTCATTTGCGCGTGCTCCTGTAGCGCTGCCGGTTTTGCCCAGATTGGTGGCGAGACGAAGCAAAAAAAGCATGAGAGCCAAGACCAGCACCAACTCTGCCAACATAATGTAGAGTCTTTTCCGGCCGGCTTTCGAATCGGTGGATCGGGAGGTGAGCACGATTGTCCTCGAGTCTTAAGCAGCGTAAGACTGCCGAAAAGCTGCGAGCGTGTGCACGTCGTAATGCGGCGTGGCGCCGCGCTGGGTGCAGAGAAAACTTGCAACGAGATTGGCAAACTCTGCAATCTCGCGTAAAGAAGCTTTGTGCAGAAGCTGATAAACCATACCTGCGGTGAAGGCATCGCCGGCGCCGGTGGTGTCCGTAACTTGGATCGGCAGCGCCGGCAAGCGGCAGCTCTCATGCGCGTTGAAAAGCTCGCAGCCTTCTGCGCCATAAGTGATAGCCACGAGTTGAAGCTGGTATTGTTTGATGAGGTACTCCGCAAAATGTGCGATGCTACCGCCTTCGCGGCGCAAGACTCTGGCGATAAGCCCCACTTCCTCTTTGCTCAGTTTCACTACGTCGGCTTGCTCCAGCGAGGCCGGAATGAGTACCTGCAAATGTGCTTCGCTGGCGCGCGCATTGACATCGAGAATTTTTATGGCTTTGGTTGCCGACTGTAGAAAATCCAAAATCGTTTGCCGGGCGACCTTCGAGCGCTGCGCCAAAGTTCCAAACACCACGGCATCAGCCTGCGGCGCCAGTTCTTTAAGTTTGGCATTATAGGCGAGATAATCGAACGCAACGTCGTGGGAACAACGAAAACTCGGAACCCCCTTGATATCGAGCGAAACCAGCACCGTGCCCGTCCCCTTCTTACGATCAAGCTGCACATAATCCGTTGCGAGGCCGCGCTGTGTGAGGGTGCGCACCAATTCCTTTCCCATTCCGTCGTCACCCACGCGCGAAACCAGCACACCGTGCAATCCAAGTTGGTGCGCGTTCATCACCACGTTCGCCGGCGCGCCGCCCAAATGGCGCTGGTCTTGATAAATGTCCCATAACACTTCGCCGATACCGACGAGAAAATTCTTTTTGCTGCGGGTGTGCATGGCAGGTCACTATGAACGCGTTAATGGTCGTTAAATTTTGAACGGCGCGGGCGTGAACGACAGCACGAAAACCATAAACGTGAGGCACGCGAGTATTTGCCGTTTGAGATCCAACGGCTCGAAATCATCTTGTGTCGGCGGATGGCGATAGCCGAACCACAACAACATCATCACCAGCAGAATCCAGCCGTTGTATTGCACGATGCAGAGCAATGCGAACATGGCCATGTTAACGGGATAAATTTTTTGCCCGCGGTCGCCCAACAAAGCATAGAGAATGTGGCCGCCATCAAGCTGTCCGATGGGTAAAAGATTCAGCGCGGTGACGAACAAGCCCGCCCAGCCGGCATAGGCGAGCGGATGCAGCAACGTGTCTTGTCCTTCCGGCAGCGGGCCCAGGGCGAGATTGCTGAGTGCTTTGAAGAGCAGCGAATCGCCCAAAGTAAACATGCCCTCCGAGCCGGATACGGTTAACACGGTGGACATCTTAAGGCCAAAATAAATGGCGGGCAATGTGATCGCCAGCCCGGCGAGCGGTCCGGCCACGCCGATATCGAAGAGCACGCGCCGATTCGGCATGCGCGCATCCATGCGAATCACCGCGCCCAAGGTTCCGAAAGGCAGAGACGGAAACGGAATGAAAAAAGGCAGCGTGGCGCGAATGCGATAACGCACGCACATGAGATAATGTCCCATCTCGTGCGCGAACAGAATCGTGATGATGCCGCCGCTATACCAAAAACCGGAAGACAGCCTGCCATCGAGCGAGTAGCCGATGAAGAAGGTTGAGAGGCACGTGAGCACGAACAGCACGACATTCAAGCGCGGCTGGTCATTGCGCAGCGCTTTCGCGAGCCAAATATTTGCGGGCGTGGCCGTGGTTTCTTGCGAATACTCTTCCCAAGAAGGTTGGTTCGGATTGGACATGTGACTTCGTTACGATCCTCGTTTGATGATGATGGAAGCTCCTGGCGCAACCGCCAAACTCGTTCGCGCATCGCCCTGCACGAGGCCGAGTTCGAGGCGATCAAAACTGTTGAACAATGCCACCAGCTCTCCCGGCGCCGCATCGCCATACGACGATGTGATGGCCGTGAGATTGCATTCTTTCAACCGAATGGCAAAAGAGCTTTTGCCGACAAAATTTTCAAACTCTGCTTTCGAGATATTTGCGATCAAATTGCCGAAGCGATCACTATGAACGATCTCTCCAATAAGCGTGTCACCTTCCACACCGCATTTGCGCGCGCGCAGCCTCGGCGTGAGTTGTATTGGAATTCCCAAATGGCTAAACGGCACGCCGGCGGCCAGGTGCGCGGCCACGGGCGCGAAAATATCGCGGCCATGAAACGTGTTCGAGATTTCCGCACGCCAATATTCGCGGCGCGTCAAGTGCATCGCGGAATACAACCCGTCTTCCGCACAAAAATCGAGCAAGCCGTTATCCGGGGCAATAAAGTAATGCTCCTGCCAATAACACGCGAGAGCTTTGCGCGCCGTGCCGACGCCCGGATCAACCACTGCGACATGAACAGTGCCCGGCGAAAAGTATTTGAAATGTG
>JABWAN010000895.1 GCA_013361015.1 Candidatus Zhuqueibacterota bacterium
GCCATAATTCCACAACCAAACGTCAAAACTGTTTGCGCTCGGGCCGCGGAATTTCCAGCCGCTAGCCCTACGATAGTTGCCGATGATGTTTGCATAGAGACGCAGCCATTTCGTTGGCGACCACAAGCCGCAGCGCACGAGCGTTAAATAGCCGTAGTAATCCGTAACGCCCTCGGCAATCCACAAACCCGTAGTGTAGACTTCGCGCGAATAATCAAACGGACCGAGTTCAAACGGCCGAATGCGTTTGACATTCCACAAGTGAAAAAATTCGTGCGCAGCATATTCCAAATCAATGTCCTGATTCGCAAGACCGGCATAAAGATCCCATCCTTCCACGGAGCTATGATCTCCCAAGCCGTGCGGCATTCCAATGCTCGTGGAATTAAAATGCTCGAGACCGTAATACTCTGCGCGTGGGTCAATATGCCAAATAAAGACGTATTGGCGCGACGGCATGCTTCCGAGCATGCGACTTTGCTCGGTGACGATCTTTTTCAGCTTTTGTGCGAATTCACCCACGCGCTCGCTCTTCTCTTCGCCGTGCACGGCCAGTCGAAACGCTGCGCCTTCAGCTTCGAACCGCGTCTCCGAGAAATTTCCGATCTCCAGCGGCGCATCGATGAGTTCGTCATAGTTGGGCGCAAAAAAAGTGGAGTCATTCTGCGCCTCCAAACTCGTTGCTATGCGCCATCCGCGCAATCCTTCCACGCGCAAACGAGCCGGTATTTTCTTTTGATGCATTACGTACATGAAAACTTGAGGTCCGAAAACTTGCGCATGCTCCTCATTAAACTCACTTTCGACGTCGCTCAGAATATTGGCAAAGATGCGATAGGAAATTCTGATTTCCTTCATTCCTGCGCGAGAAAATACGCGCCACGTTTGTTTGTCAATCTTTTGAAAGGCTAAAGGCTCACCGCTTTCACTGCACGCGGAAAACTCCTGCACAAATTTAGCGTAGTTCGCAATCTGATACGCACCTGGTGCCCACGCAGGCAAGCCGAAATCGACAAAGGCAGCTTTTGCTGAAGAAGAAACCGTCAGCGTCACTTTTAGAAAATGCTCTTTCGGATCTTCCAACGTGAGAACATACTCATGATGAGGCTGCGCGAACGAGGCAAAAGCAAGTATTCCAGAAAGCACTAGAAGTGAGCGTGGGAGGGTCATGAAATTGCCATTAAATTTTTGAGGGCTTGAGTTTCTTGTGTGATAAAGCAGGCTTGGCTCGATGGGTTCAATCTTCCAACACTCTAAAACGGAGCAAACAAAAGAATGATAGTACACGGAAACGGAACAGGACACTGAAAGACTTTTGAGTCTTGTTCCATTTCTGTGCACAGCTTTTGTTTTAGAAACAGGGATTCAGACTAATCCCTCCTCCGTTGCTCCCCGAGATCGCGTTAGGCGGCTTTCGGTGCGGTCGCGGCACGTTTATCCAACGAGAAGTAATCTTCTGCCCACCGCGCCAAGCGCACGAAAGGCAGGCCGATGAGAAAGTACATGACGGCCACCATTAAGCCGAGGCCGACGTAATCAAAGTCAATGCCTGCGAGGCGTTGATACTCACGCGTCAATTCCACCATCGCAATTACCGACACGACGGAGGAATCTTTGATCAGCGCGATGAAATCATTGGTCACCGGCGGAATGACCAACCGAATAGCTTGCGGCACGATGACATGCCGCAACGCCATCCAACGCGTCATGCCGAGTGCGAGCGCGGCTTCCATTTGGCTGCGTGGAATGGACAAAATTCCTGCGCGGTAGTTTTCAGCTTCATAGGCTGCGTAGTTCAATGCCAAGCCTGCAATCGCGGCAACAATGGGTGAAAGCTTCACGCCGAGGAGCTGCGGCAACGCGTAATAGATGAAGAGCAATTGCACGAGCAGCGGCGTACCGCGTACGATTTCAATATAGATCGTGGACAAAGTGGAAAAAGGTGGGGGCGCATACAAACGAGTAAGCGCGAGCATTAAACCAAAAAGAATCGCGAGAATCATGGAAGCGATGGAGAGATAGATCGTCGTCACCGCGGCGCGCGCGAGCAGCGGCAAATAGTCGTGTACGTAGCGCTGTAGCTTGTCTTGCCAGGTGCGTTCGTGGCCATGGTCGCGCAGAAAAGTTTGCCACGCTGTGTGCGGCACATTGGAAGGCTCGCGGTCGTTGAAAAACTCCGCGACACGCGGCGTCCACATGTTCCAACGTTCATAGATCTTCCGCAGTGTGCCGTTGTCAATCAATTTCTGCAGGGCCTGATTGACATCATGCAGCAAGGCCGTATCTTCTTTGCGCAGGCCGATGCCGTATTTCATTTCGCCGATAGGCGCGCCGACAAATTTCAGCTTGGCATTGGTGGCGCCGTAATAAAGCGCAATCGGATGATCCATGAGCACGGCGTCGAGCCGGCCCAGTGCGAGATCTTCATAAGCTGTGATTTGGCCGTCGTAAGGGCGGATTTCAATGCCCGGTTTCGTTTGCAAAATGCGCTCGGCCAGCGAAGCCTTCAGCGTACCCACAACTTTACCAACACAATCATCGAGGCTGTTGAGGTCATACGTTTCCTTGCGCACCGTCAATTGTTCGAACGTCACGTAGTATGGGATCGAAAAATTGATTTCCTCTTCGCGCTCCGCCGTAATCTCGAGACCGTTGACAATAATATCGTAATTGTCGATGCGCAAGCCCGGCACGAGGCCGTCCCATTGATTCTGCACAAATGCGGGTGTGCGTTTCATTTCAGCGGCAAGAGCCTCGACAATCTCGGCTTCGAATCCTATAAGACGCTCGGGATCCTTCGGGTCGGGAAAAATGAACGGCGCACCGCCTTCGGAATCCGCGGCCCAGCGCAGCGGCGGAGGCCCTTGTTGGGCGTGAAGAAGTATGGAAAAAGTGACGACGAGCAAGAAAACAATCGCCTGAATACAACTTCGTTGCAGGGGGCAAGCAGCAAGCATGAGCAATCTTTCAGAATGATAAAGTATTTGAGAAATGACTACCACAAACTATGTCATTCAGTAGGAATCCTTTTTAGCATTGCCGCGAGGTCTCGGGCTCGAAGCATTTTCCTCTACGGGAAAT
>JABWAN010000896.1 GCA_013361015.1 Candidatus Zhuqueibacterota bacterium
AAAGCGAATACGTGGTATCACCTCGCAGCAGTGCGGCAAGGCAACAACGCTTTTATTTATCTCGACGGCGCGCAGATTGGCGCGAGCACGAACGTGATCGGCACGCCGTTCACGAGCGCCGATCCCTTGACGCTTGGCTATGCCGGACATCATACCGCACATCAAGGCTTGCTCGCGCGCGCGCGTGTGTACAATCGCGCGCTGGCTCCGGAGGAAATCAAGGCGGTGAGGGAGCAAGATCGTCTCGCGCAGCCCGCGTTTCGCAAGAGCCATCCGATAGATTTCAATTTGTACGACGATCACAATCAGTTCGTGCTCTACATCGACGACGAGCCGGCCGGGCATCGCTTGCATTTGGAATTGCACAACACCTCCGCGAAAGACTTGCAGCTTACGAAAACGAGCGACACGGCCTCGGCCACGAATCATCATTTCGAATTGCGTTTCCGGCCCGGCACGCTTTCGAACAAAACGTTGGAGACGCTCAAAGACGTTGCGAACAAAACGAGAGTGCTCGGCGCAACGACGGATTGGGATTTTTTCATGCCCAATACAGATAGCGGCGAACCGGTTTCGCTGTATCTGCTCTATAAGGGCAGCGACACTCTTTTCAAATCCAACGAGAAGCGTCGCGTGACGTTTGCGCATATCAGCGCTTCGGCGACGGGCGGCAGTCGCGGCACGCAGGTCGAAATGCGGCCGCACCAAATCACCTTTGTGAATGCCACCACGCCGATTACGGGCAGCCGCGTGCAAACGCTGCATATCACCAATCAGCGCGGTTTGAAAAACCTCCCGCTGCACGTGGCGTTCATTGGCTCCAACCGCATCCTCAACGATGCGGGCGTATCAACCTCGGAGCTGAAGCTGCAATTGATGAACGTGATGCGCGAGCATGCGGAGCATATCAACAACCCGAAAATTTCATTGCGGGTGGCAGATCAAAGCAAAAACATTTCCGCTTCGCAGCTTATTGTGACTTTCGACGTGGAAGATACGCTGAACCGGCCGTGGGCATTGTGCCGAGCAACGGAGCTGAACGATTTCAAAATCTCAGTTGAGCTTGTAAAGCAGGTGAAAGAAAAACGTGGGCAGCAGGAGGTTTGGAGCGAGCAGCGCGAGGGCAACGTTTTCACCAGCGAACCCTCCGCCGGCGCCTTGGGCGAGTCGCGGCAATGGACGCTCACGCCGAAAAAGAGTATCGACCTCAATCCGGGCGATTATCTTTTGCTCACGCTCGCCGGCTTGAAATCTTCGCTGCCCTCAGGCATGGCGAATCTCTACATTCATTACGAAAACATTCCGGGCTATTGGGAAGGCCAGTTCACATGCCAAGTGGAGAAAGCGCCGCTCTTGTTTCAACAAGTCGCGGGCATCGGCACCTCGGTAGGCATCGGCGCCTCAGCGCCGCAAGCGAAGCTGCACGTCATCAATCAAAACCAAGAAGCCAATCACGGCAACACGCTCATCCTCGGGCCGACGACTCAATCGAACTTGCGGCTGGGTTATCATCAAGACTATAGCTGGGTGCAATCGCACGGCGGCAAGCCGTTGGCAATCAATCCGCTGGGCAACAACGTCGGCGTCGGCATCACGAACCCGCAGCGGCGCTTGCACGTGATGGGACAAGGCCAGACGGTGATGCGGTTGCAAACCATTGGCAGCACCAATCCGCTCAGCCAAACGTGGGATATCTTGATCGACGTGGATGACGTCAATGATCAGGATTTGATGTTTCTGTTCAATGATGGCCGCAACACGGGCAATTGGGCTTCGGCGTGGGTCGAGCCGAACGGCGGCGTGCGCTCCAATAGCGATGCGAGATTAAAAGAAGATATCAAGCCCTTGCAGAACGTGCTGCCGAAAGTTCTGGCTTTGCAGCCGAGCACCTTTCGCTGGAAAGGCCGAGTCACAGAGCATCGCGACATCGGTTTGATTGCGCAAGAAGTCGAAAAAGTTTTCCCTCATTTGGTGCGCGAGAAACACGGCGGATATGCGCTGAATTACGACCACTTCGCCGTGCTCGCGATTGCAGCGATTCAAGAGCAGCAGAGGGTGATTGAGAAACTGGAAAAGGAAATCAGCCAGTTTGAAGCGAAGCCTGCGGCGCAAAAATCCGCGAAGGCGAAGCCAACCACAAAGAAGAAGGCGGCAAAGAAGAAGAGAGCGCTCTCTTCGCGCTGATTGCAAAAGCGCTAATACTGTGGAGTGAAATTAATTTGAATACCTGAGTTTTGCACCCATGTAATTCGATTCACGCATCAGGAGAATTTGCCGTGCCTTGGAGCCTAGAAATCTATCATATCGGCCTGGAGTCTTCCGGAGATTCTACGCTTATAATAGCTAAAGACGATACCCCGCCCCCTCCGGTTCGGGTCAGAGCGATGCTCATTGACGGAGGGCGGCTTAATCAAGCCGCGGCGATGGTCCATCCATTGATCACGGCAACGGTCGGGCTTAATCGTGTCGATGTCATGGTCGTAACGCATTATGATGAAGACCATCTGCAAGGAATACGAGGCCTGCTTCAAATGAACAGTCCGGTGTATGATAATGCCCTGTTATTTGATCAAGGCGAGCCGGGCGACATTCCCAATAATAATCAGGGCCCTTATGAGGAGCGGATTAACTTTCGACCGGCCAATCGAGAGGATAGATACCAAGTTTATCTTAATGCGATTAGACAGCGTGGCAATCGTATTCGAGTCACAGCTAGCGTTGATTCCCAGAATAGGCCGGCAGTTAATAACAATTGGCGAAACGCGGACTGGTTGATCGGCAAGGAAATTTTTTGGGCGGAGGCGCTGCGCTTTGACATGGATGGAAACTATGATCCGGATGGGAGATACAGAGCGGATAGAACGATTTTGCCGCCTGCCCAGAGGGCCGGGGGCAGTTGGAATGTCAATGGCGATCCCATAAACCTCTTTGGCAACGTTCTCATTCCCGCAGGGGCGCCTACGGTGCGATGCATTGCCTGTAACCAATATGTGCAGGGACAAGCCAATCTTGTCGGTGGTGTGGGCGGCGCCGCAGATGATTTAAAAAACCGTAAGAGCCTCATCTTTCTTTTGCAGT
>JABWAN010000897.1 GCA_013361015.1 Candidatus Zhuqueibacterota bacterium
AGATTTGCTCGTAAGTTTTGCCGAGAATGTTAGCAAGCACGTTCAACCTGCCGCGATGCGCCATGCCCATCACCACTTCGTTGATGTTGTTCTGCGAGGCGGAGTGCAGCAGCGCGTCGAGCATGGGAATCATCGACTCCGCACCTTCGAGGCCGAAGCGTTTATGACCGACGTATTTGGTTTGCAGAAATCGCTCGAACGCTTCCGCGGCGTTGAGCTTTGCGAGCAAGCGGCGTTTGCCCTCGGCATTCAACCACGCTTTGCGTTGATTGCCTTCCATGCGCTGTTGCAGCCACGTTTTATGCTCCGGCTCTTGCATGTGCATGTATTCCACGCCAATCGAGCCGCAATAGGCTTCGCGCAGAGTATCGAGAATTTCGCGCAACGATGCGCGCGGCTTGCCGCCCAAACCACCAGTGATGAACTCGCGGTCGTAGTCCCACACGGTCAAGCCGTAGCGGCTCGGATCGAGTTCCGAATGCGTGGGGATCGCGCTGCGCAACGGATTGCAATTGGCGATGAGATGGCCGCGCACACGATACATGTTGATGAGCTGCCATACGCGCGCTTGCTTCTCGGCAAGCGCCTCGGGTGAAGCGCTCTCCGCAAAAAGCGGATTGCGATCGCGCGCAAGACGCACCGGCTCGAATGGTACTTTCAGGCTGTTAAAAATTTCATCGTAAAAATTTTCTTCGCCCAAAAGATATTTGTGCAGCGCCTGCAAAAAGAGGCCGCTCTCCGCGCCTTGAATCACGCGATGATCATATGTGCTGGTGACGGTCATCACTTTGCTGATGCCGAGCCGCGCGAGGGTGTGCGGATCCGCGGATTGATACTCGGGCGGATAATCAATCGCGCCGGTCGCGACGATCAAGCCTTGCATGGGCATGAGGCGCGGCACGGAATGCACGGTGCCGATGGTGCCGGGATTCGTGAGCGTGACCGTCGTGTTCGCAAAATCCGAGGGCTGCACTTGGTTGGTGAAAACTTTGCTGAGGACACTGTTATAAGCCGCAAAGAACTGGCTGAAATCCATGGTGTCCGCTTGCTTGATGTTCGGCACGAACAGCGTGCGCGTGCCGTCTTTCTTCGCCACGTCCACGGCAATGCCGAGATTCACGTGTTCGGGCACGACTTTGTACGAAGCGCCGTTCGCATGCCAGAAAGAAGTTTTCATTACCGGCATAGCTTTGAGCGCTTTGACAATGGCCCAGGCAATGAGATGCGTGAAGCTCATCTTCGCGCCGGTGGTGTCCGCGAGATATTGATTGAGCACGCGGCGATTTTCTTCGAGCAGCTTCACGGGCACGGCGCGCACGGAAGTGGCGGTGGGAATTTCGAGGCTGCGCTCCATGTTTTCGACGATGCGCGCAAACCCGCCGCGCAACGGCACCGCGCCTTCGGGAATTGCAAGAGCGTGGCCGTTGTCTTTATCTTCTTTGCGCGTTGCAACAACGGGCGTTGGTGCAGTTGGAGCGGATGCAATCGCGACTTCGCTGCTCGGCGAACCGAACGGGCGATAATCCGCAAAAAACTCGCGCCAGCTTCCGCTGAGCGAGTTGGGATTCTCTTTGTATTGGCGAAACATTTCTTCGATGAGCCACGCATTCGGGCCGAGAGCAAGAGGGATGTTTTGAGCGTCGGGCATAATGTAGAATAAAAAATGAGTGAGAGCATTTGCGTGCTGATAATTGGCACAATGATTTTGAAAAGGCACAACCGTCAATCGTACTCTACAAATGCGAGTATGCGGAAGGCGCACGCAAATTTAACAGGAGAAAGAATAGGGGCAAGGAGAAAGTTGGGGAGGAGAGAACTGCCACACACATGAGCATGCGTGGCAGAAGAGTCAAATGTGCTTATTGCGCGATCAGTTCACTTCATCACCATTAGCCGCTTCGTTTGGTTGAACTCGCCCGCTGCGAGACGATAGAGATATACGCCGCTGCTCACGCGCTCGCCGTGTTCATCGCGACCGTCCCACGTGACTTGCTGCACGCCCGCGGATGCTTTCGCATCAACCAGTGTGCGAACTCTCTCGCCGAGCAAATTGTAGATGGCGAGTTGCACTTGCGCTGCTTGTGGAAGCTCGTAGCGAATAAGCGTTGAGGGGTTGAAGGGATTGGGATAATTTTGTGCGAGGTGAAACGCGCTGGGCGCTTCCGCATCCGCTGCTTCAGCAATTGCCGAGATCACTCCGGGATTGGCATACCAGCGCAGTTCGCCTTGGCCATCAAAGAACGTGGCCGCAACATCGAGGAGGCCATCTTGATTGAGATCCTGCAATCCGTGCTGATCGGCGCCGCCCAGCGGAACAATAAAACTCGCGGCTCCGGACGTGATCGTCCAGCGCTGCCATTTCGTGCCGTTGTCGCTGTTTTCAAACCATGCCATGCCGGTCGCCATCGTTGTCGAGATCGCCGACCGCACCCACGAATGCCTGCGGCGTATTGTCCGAAATAATCCTCACGTCCCATGAGGGATTATCGAGCCAAGCCACTTGGCTGGAATTGTAACCACCCGTGACCAAATCGAAGTCTCCGTCATTATCGACGTCCGCGCCCCTACCAAAGTAGCTGCCGTTTAGCGCCGCGCCCATTGTGGTTTTGGACCAAGAAGTTTGCGGCAACTGGTTCTCGAAATAGAAAACCGAATCGCGCATGGTAACCACCACGTCCGCATTGCCGTCACTGTTCGCATCCATCACGGTCACGTAATACGCTTGAAACGGCCGTATCGGTGCGAGATCATGTTTTGCCCAGTTTACCGCCCCGCCAGTGTTCTCGAACCATACGACCATGCCAATGTTGTTGTCGATAATGGCAATATCAAAATCCTCGTCGCCATCGAAATCGGCGAGATTGGCAATCATGTTGGTGAGCAAGCCGATGTTGTCGCTGATGACGTTTTTGCTCCATAAAATGGCGTCGAGGATGTTTTCATACCAGAACAGCTTGCTGGGCCGCGTGAACTGAATAAAAATGATATCTTGGTCGCCATCTTTGTCGATGTCCCAAGAGTAGCCTGCTGATAAACTGGCATCATTGAAAGAGGGAACGCCATCGATCAGATTGCTGTTCCAGCCGGTCGGCGTGTTTTCGAACCAAAGGATTTCTTGGTTTGCAAGGTGATTGTACGTCAAATCCACGGCGCCGTCGCCATTGAAGTCAGCCACGGCCCACCCGTTACCGTTGCCGCCCTGCGCGATGGTCTTGCCTTCCCATTGCGCGAAGCCGCTGCCGGTGTATAAAAGGACGGCGTAGAGGATGATTTCAAGTTTGATGAGTTTCATCTTCGTCTCCATCTTAATAAGACCACGCACTTGCAAAGTGCGTGGCAATCTTTGTATTCACTTCATCAGCAAAAGCCGCTTCGTCATTTTAACCTCGCCCGCTGCGAGACGATAGAGATACACGCTGCTGCTCACGCGCTCGCCGAGATCATCGCGGCCATCCCAAGTTACTTGTTTAATACCGGCGGGCTCGTTCGCATCAACCAGTGTGCGCACTCTCTCGCCGAGCAAATTGTAGATGGCGAGTTGCACTTGCGCTGCTTGTGGGATTTCGTATTGAATAAGCGTGGAAGGATTAAAAGGATTGGGATAGTTCTGCGCCAGGTGAAAGCCCGAAGGCAGCGCAGTTGGTTGCTCAGTTACTGCGGTTCTGAAATTCCCGATAAACTTCAATACTTTTCCGTTGAGGTAAAGACTTGATGCCCAACCAACAGTGGGGCTGACAAAGCTGAGTGCATAGGTTGGTTGCGTACTCGGAAGAATTTGCCAGGTGTCGCCGCCGTCATTGGAATAGGCCGCGCCTTGGCCCGAACTGGCCACCATCATTTTATTATTGGTATTCGGGATATACTGGATCGTCGAAGGATGAAGGTTGAAAGCCGGAACCAAATTCCAACTCTGGCCGCCATCCGTGGTTTTCACCAACATCGTCTCGGTTTTGCTATAAGAAGACTTATAGCCTCCGGCAAAGCCCGTAAGCGAGTCCGCGAATGTTACTGTGCTGATCCCGAAAAAATTTCCGGTGGTCGGCAGCGGAGTGCTTACGGAGGTCCAAGTCTTTCCTTGATCCGTGGATTTGATGACTCGAATCGGGGCGCCGTTGCCGGTGCCGAACCAGGCTTTATTCTTACCTTCAACAAAAAGCGTCGTGCCGCCCGCGTCGCCAAAGCCCGCGTACTCGTTTGGCTTCGGCGCGGGAAGGTTGGCCGCGGGCACTTGGTTCCAAGTTGCGCCGCCATCCGTAGTGGTGACGATTAAGAAACTGCCGCCGACCGGGTCGCTGGTAGCCACGCCGTTGTTTGCATTCCAAAAAGCAATGCTGTTAAAAAAAGCGCCCACGCCGGTGTTGCGATATTGCTGCGTCCAAGTCGCGCCGCCGTCCGTGGTTTTATAGATGCGCGCGTCTTGCAGTGTGTTCCAATTCTGTCCGGTGTAATACGCCGTATCTTGATCAATAACGGCGATCGCATTGAAGTGGAGCGCCGTAGCGCCCGGCACGCCACCCGTTTTCCAAGTTGCGCCGCCGTCCGTGGTGCGCAAATAGGTTCCGCCCGTGGCGCCGGCCCAAACCGTGTTTTCATCCACGGCTTTAAGAGCTAAAATCGTTTGGGTCGTGCCGGTGCTGATCACGTTCCATGTGCGCGCGGCCGGTTCTATTTGCAGGCCATCCACGTAGGCCTCGCCGGTACCGTCGATCGTCAAGCCGAAAAAAATGGCCGTGCTGTTTTCGGGAACGTCTAAAATGATTTCGTATTGCTCCCAATCCATAGTGCCCACCAGCGGCCGCGTTCCCATGTTGTCAAAGCTTAAAGTTTGATTGCCGGCATCGACGCGCATCCACAAGCCCGCGAAGCTTGCGACGTTTACGGTTTTCACGTATGCGGAAAGCTTGATGGCTTGATTGCGATATTGCCCGGGCGCAATGCTGGTCAAGTAAGTGCCAAAGCCGTTGATGGTCGCCACTTTCGATTTGATGAAGCCGCCATTCGCAGAACCATGACTCACGGTTGGATCGCCGCCCATGTCATAATCCTGCGGGCGAGAGCCGCCTTTGGACCAGGTGAAAGGTTGCGCAAAGACATACTCCAACATAACGCACAACAGCAACGCCAATGAAAGCAGCGCACTGATCTTGTAACTTTTGCAGCTCATGTCGGGCCTCCTCTTTTTCTAGTTTCAAAGAGTGTTCTACCATTAATTTGAAAAGTCGATTTGCACGGTGTAGCTGCACAAAGGTTGGATATGGTTGTGGCCCACCCGGAGCTTATGGCTTCCCGACGGCAAAACGGCGGTCACCTTCTCGCCTGGCGCGCCAACAGTAATCGCGTTATTGCTCGC